>JASFLV010000266.1:0-4786 GCA_050117915.1 Thioalkalispiraceae bacterium
CCCTGGCTTTAACCAGCCACCAGCATCAAGCTGCTGGGCGGTTCCCGCAATGAGATCGAGATCATAAGGTGGGTCAAGAAACACTATATCAAAGGCTACTGGTTGCTGGCCAAGAAAGCGTTCTGCGCTGCCTAGATAAAAATCTGCAACATCGGTCTCGAGTGTTCTACAGATCTGTCTAAGGTTCTGGATAACCTTGTTACTGCTATCCACAAAAGTTACTGCAGCGGCACCGCGTGATAGAGCCTCCAGGCCGAGTGCACCGCTGCCGCAGAAAAGGTCCAGGCAACGAGCCCCTTGCAGACTCGGCATTAACCAGTTAAACAAAGTCTCACGCACCCGATCTGGGGTGGGTCGAAGATATTCTACCGCGGGAAATTTAAATTTACGGCCACGCCACTGACCTCCAATAATACGCAGCGTTTGTTGGCCACGGCCTGACATGTTAATTGTTAATCGGATCTGTCTGCTGCTTGAGCGGCAGTTTGATCGGGCGCCTGTTCCGGTGACTGTGCAGATTCATCTATATCACCACCGACCATCACAATGACCATTTCATCAGGGTGCACGCGTCGTTGGAAGGCGTCCTTGATATCAGCTACGCTGACTGCCTCAACCCTGTCATTGAAGGTTGCCAGATAATCCAGCGGTAAGTCATAAAATCCCATCATGGCTACATATTCGGTGATGTCCTTGTTGGAATCGAGCCGAAGGGCAAATCCACCAGTGATATTCTTCTTGGAGCTAACCAACTCTTCTTCACTCGGCCCCTCCTGGATAAAGGTCCTCAGGGTTTTCATTAGCACACTGAGTGCCTCTTCAGCCTGTCCGTTCTTGGTCTGTAGCCCCATGATAAACGGCCCCTTCTTACGCATCGGCGAAAAATAGCTGTAACTGCTGTATGCCAGACCCCGTTCTTCACGAATCTCTTCGACAATGCGTGAACCAAAACCGCCACCACCGAGGATATGATTACCGACATACAGCGCGAAATAGTCCTTGTCACCACGCATGCTGCCTTCCTGACCGACGAGGATATGTGTTTGCTTGGAGGGGTGCGCTGTTTTGATCATCTTTCTTTCACTGACCGGTTTGACACTGGGTATCTCTGCGGCCTTTTCACCCTCGGGTAAACCATCGATTAACTGGGCAACGATAGCTTTGGCCTGCTTTTTATCAACCGCCCCAACAACCACGACCGTTGCATTCTTGGCCACATAGTATTGTTGGTAAAACGCATAAAGGTCATCACGCTTGAGTGCTTTGATCGATTCTTCCGTGCCGCTGGTGGGTATTGAATAAGGGTGTTCAGCATAAATTGCTTTATAAAAAGCAATTTCAGCCAGCTCGCCAGGAGATTCTTTCTGATTTTTTAAACCAATCAGGATCCGCTTACGTTCCCGATCAAAATCTTCATAAACGAAATTGGGCTTTTGTATAACTACTGCCGCAGTTTCCAGTGCTGTATCCAGCCACTCTTTTTCAGTCAGACTGCGTAAATTGATCACCGCCATATCCCGGTGCGAGCTGGTACCAAACTGGGCACCGACACTATCAAAGCGTTCGACAATCTGATCGGTATTCCAGTCTCCGGCACCATGATCCAGCAAATGGCTGGTCATCATGGCCAGTCCCGGTGTGTCACCATCTCTTGCGCTACCCGCATCAAACACGATGCGCACGTCCACCATGGGTAATTCCGGGGCATGGACATACAGGACCCTGGCACCTTTTTCAGTCTGCCAGGTCTCGATCTTCGGTCCCTCGGCCTGCGGGATCGGAGCATACTCATCTTTACCGGTCAGGGCATAGATAACTGCGATAACAATTATCGCAATAAATAAAATGAAAAAGTTTTTTTGATTAAACATAATTGGATTTTTCTTAATGTCGATTAGTGTCGTGGTGAGACAGAAGGCGTTGAACGTGGTATGACCTGTTCCATACTCTGTGGTTCCAGTACGGCCACAGTCAGATGGTTCTCAATGAAATATTTTTTAGCGACCTGTTGTACCTGCTCAGGAGTAACGGCCTTGATCTTTTCCAGGTATTCGTCCGCCATTTGCCAACGCAGGCCGACAGTTTCCAGCGTGCCAAGTATCATCGCCTGGTAGAAAACGGAGTCCTTTTCATAGACATCACTGGCAATGACCTGAGCCTTGACCCGGTTTAGCTCTTCTTCACTGATTCTTTCCTGCTTGATAAGCCCGATTTGTTCCTGAATCGCTTTGATCACAACATCAACACTATGCCCCTGTGCAGGAGTCGCATCCAACAGGAACATCTCATTGTACTTGGCATGCATGTTATAGCCGACATCTGCATTCACCGCGATCTGCTTATCACGCACTAAAATTTTAGGAAAGCGTGAACTGCGACTGCCACTCAGTACCCCGGCTAAAACTTCCAGTGCATAGGGTTCCCATTCATGTTCAACCGTTCTTAATACCGGGACCTTATAGCCCATGATCATGTATGGCACCTTGGCCGGGGCTCGGACAGTTACTTTTCTTGGCCCCAGTTGCTGACGTTCTTTACGGGGCTTCAGTTCAGGAACGTCCTCACGTTGCAATGGAGCAAAGTGTTTTTTTGCCAGCTTATAAACTTCATCGGGTTTAACATCCCCTGCCACGACAATCGTCGCGTTATTAGGTGCATACCATTTTTGATACCAGTCACGCAGATCCCCAACCTTCATGTTATCTAAATCGTTCATCCAGCCAATGATAGGATGTTGATAAGGATTATTCGTGTAAGCGGCAGCATTGAATTGTTCATAGGTCAGCGAACGCGGTTTGTCCTCAGTACGCATTCTGCGTTCTTCTTTAACGACTTCAACTTCTTTTAAAAATTCTTCTTCAGGCAAAGTCAGGTTACGCATACGATCGGCTTCCATTTCAAAGCTGACCTCAAGCCGACTCTTCTCCAGTAACTGAAAATAGGCCGTATAGTCACGACCAGTAAAGGCATTGTCACGCCCGCCATGTTCTTTAATGATTTTGGAAAAGTCACCGGGCTTAATTTTCTCAGTCCCCTTAAACATCATATGCTCAAGGACATGCGAGATGCCGGTAATCCCGTTATGTTCCGAACTTGCCCCGACCTTATACCAGATTTGTGAAACCACAATGGGTGCCCGATGATCTTCTTTGACCAGAAGCTTTAACCCATTCTCCAGCTTGTACTCATGAACGGTTGATTGTGCAGAAACCAAATTTGGTGTGGACAGAACAGCTAGTCCGGCGAGAAGCAACAACAAATATCTTTGCATAGATTTTCCAGTATCCTGTTAACTTGAGATATCAGACTGACCAGACGCGCCGCTACCGCAATTGTCAGCCAGGTGCTAGGATAGCGCAGTTATGCAACCCAGCCACCTAAATTGAATTACTTATCTAGACTAACATGGCCTTATTTAGTTTCAAAAAACCAAAAGATAACACCCCTGAACAACAAACCTGGCTTAACCGCCTGAAAACTGGGCTGTCCCGGACCCACCAGCAACTGGCCAGCGGTCTGGGTGACCTGTTTCTGGGACAACGCGCGATCGATGATGATTTACTGGAGGAAATCGAGACCAGCCTGTTGACCGCGGATGTGGGCGTTGAGGCTACCCAGGCCATTATCAGCTCACTGACCGAACAGGTGGCCCGCAAGCAACTGGCCGATAGTGAGGCGCTGTATCAGGCACTACGCAACCAGTTAATCTCACTTCTGGAAAACGCATCCGAGGCATTAACTATTCCGGACCAGGCTACCCCGTTCAGCATCCTGGTCGTCGGGGTAAACGGTGCCGGGAAAACCACCACCATCGGTAAACTGGCCAAGCATCTCCAAAACGCAGGTGAAAAGGTCCTGCTGGCTGCCGGCGACACGTTTCGCGCCGCTGCAGTCGAGCAATTACAGACCTGGGGGGAGCGCAATGATGTGACGGTAATTGCCCAGCAACAGGGTAGTGATTGCGCTGCGGTGGTCTTCGACGCCATGCAGGCCGCCAGCGCGCGAAAGGTCGACGTCATCATTGCCGATACGGCTGGCCGTCTGCAGACCCAGTCCCATCTGATGGATGAATTACAGAAGGTCAAGCGGGTGATGAGTAAACATGACCCCAGTGCCCCCCAGGAAGTGATGCTGGTGCTGGATGCCAGTACCGGGCAGAACGCCCTGGCCCAGGCCAAGCAATTCCACGATGCAGTAGGTGTGACAGGTATCACCCTGACCAAGCTTGATGGCACCGCAAAAGGTGGTATTGTGTTTGCGATCGCTAAACAATTACAAATACCGATTCGATTTATTGGTATCGGTGAAGGTCTGGATGACCTGCAGGTATTTGATGCCGAGACCTTTGTTGATGCACTATTAGAACGAGAAACGTAGTTTTAGCGACGTTCCAGATTTGAAAAATTATATATAAGGGGAGCCACGCATCATCAGGATGCGTTACAACAATGATACAGTTTCTACAGGCATCCAAGCGTTATCCCGGTGGTCATGATGCCTTATTGAATGTCAATTTTGAGATGCAGCAAGGTGAGATGGCCTTTCTCACCGGTCATTCCGGGGCAGGTAAAAGTACCCTGCTTAAGCTCATTGCCCTGATCGAAAGAACCACGCGCGGACAGGTGATTATCAATGGTGAGAATACCAGCAAAGTCAAAAGCCGCCGGATCCCCTACTTCCGCCGCAATATCGGCATCATCTTCCAGGACCATCAGCTACTGTTTGACCGCACGGTCTATGATAATGTGGCCCTGCCGCTGGTCATCTCCGGACAGGCACCGCGTGA
>JASFLV010000267.1:0-4741 GCA_050117915.1 Thioalkalispiraceae bacterium
CGATAAACAGCGGATTCAAGCTGTTTTCAGTGCATTACCTCGCCAACAATGGGTCGTGTTTACCGATACCAGCGAACTATTGACTCACCAGGCTTTGCTTAATCCAGCAGAGTCATTCAAACATTAAGCAGGAGGTTATTATGTTTCATCCAATTACTATCCCTTTTGGCTGCGTTATGTTGTTTAACGTGGTTAAACTCAAAGAAGGCGTGACCGTGCAGGATGTCGAACTTGCCCTGGGCGAGATGTGTAACGTAGTCAAAAACACTTATGGTGATGAAGAGGGTGGCTTTATTGGCGGCCAGGTCTATAAATTCTCTGGCTTCATCTCTGAGGAAGGCTCATTTGATTCAAAAAAGATGACCGAAGATCATATTGTCATCATGACTTACTGGCGCTCCTTCGAACAACACGAGGAATCCCATGCGGATGAGACCTTCAAGAAAAAGTTTGATGCGCTGCAGGAATTTTGTGAAGAGACCTATGAAATTGGCTACGAGATGCTCTGGCAAGGTGTGCCTGAATAACTCTCTATATGCGCATTAATCGAAATTGCGAATGATTGAACTTGCCAATAGCGAGGCCAAACTGCGCGATTGTTTTCCTGTCATCCTGCAACTACGTCCGCACCTGGAACTAAACACTTTTATTGAGCAGGTTGCAGTACAGGCAATGGCTGGTTATCAGATCGCCGGTTTAACAGCAGACGATCATGTCGTTGCCGTGGCAGGTTTTCGCATCACGCACAGTCTTGCCTGGGGCCGATTTCTGTATGTCGATGACCTGGTGACCGATATCGATCAACGCTCAAAAGGTTATGGCAAGCAGCTTCTGCACTGGCTTATCGATTATGCAAAACAAAACGAATGCATAGAGCTACATCTTGATTCTGGTCTACAACGTATAGATGCACACCGATTTTATGAGCGTGAGGGAATGATAAAAACCGGCTATCATTACTCTCTTGCTCTCTGAATCTAAAACGACGCCTGAAATCATGACCGCAAAGAAAAAAGTAAAAAAGAAGGCTGCAAAAAAGAAAACCGGCAGAAAAAAAACGGCCAGAAAAAAGCAACAGGGCAAACTGGCACCGGCCAAATCCAAACGGGGTTTAAACGCCTCGGAAATTACCATTGGTCTGGATGATAAGAGCATTGCCCCGTTGGTAACGGAAGTGGCAGCAGCAGGCGGAGCAGCCATTGGCGCCTATCATGAACCCTTGTCTGGACGACCGGTATTGATTGCTTCACTGCCACTCAAATCCGTGCAACCCACACCTTTTCAGCGCGACCTTTCTCCAACGCATACCAAGCGTCTGGCAGAAAAAATTGATGAAGCCGGCTCTTTTCTCGACCCGCTAATCGTGGTGAGGGGAGAGGATGGCCGGCTCTGGACGCCGAATGGACGGCATCGCCTGGCCGCAGCAAAAGTTTTAGGATTACAACAGATTACCGCACTGATCTCGCCTGACGAAGAACTGGCTTATCGAATCTTGGCGTTAAATACAGAAAAGGCGCATAACGTCAAAGACCGCAGCCTGGAAGTGATTCGCATGGCGCGCAATCTGGCGGAAAGTAAACCCCGCAGCAAGGAGTCGGCCTATCGAGAGCAGTTCGAGGCCCCGGAATTTTTGACCCTCGGTATCATCTATGAACAGAACAAGCGCTTTGCTGGAGGCGCCTATACTTCATTTCTGAAAAAGGTCGATCGTTTCAGTGATCGCACTTTACCGGTCAGCCTGCGCGAACGGGAAGACTATGCAGCCCGGTTGCTGGAGATCGACAGCCAAGTGAAAAAGATCATCGAGAAACTGCAGAAAAAGGGTTTCAAATCGCCTTATCTGCGCACCTATGTCGTCGCACGCATCAACCCGGTCCGTTTCCACCGCGCGAAAAAGGGTGAGACCGATGCGGCGATGCCGATTAAAGCAGCACTGACCCGGATGGCCAGCGCAGCGAAAAAATTCGATGTCAATTCTGTAAAGCCGGGCGAGCTCGCCATCGTTGCTGCAATGAGCTAGAGACAATCATTTTATAAAATCAACCGGGATAGTCATGGTAAAAATAAGCAAGATTCTGATTCTCGTTTTACTGTTTGCTGCGAGCCTGCTTGTGTTACTCAGTTATAGTTATCGCAAAGACCTGACTATTCCAGACAATCTATCCGGCAAGCATATTGAAATCAGCGGCACCAAACTACGTGTATTTCAAAAGGGAGCGGGACCCAATGTGCTTTTTCTGCACGGCTCGATCGGTAGCCTGGAAGACTTCGAAACAGTCATTCCTTTACTCGACAACTATCGTGTAACCACTTTTGATCGGATTGGTCACGGTTTTAGTGAGCTTCCTCCTCACCCCGCCACCATCGCCAGTAATGCTCAATACACCTCTGACCTGATTAACAAGTTACAGTTGACTAATGTGATCCTGGTCGGCCACTCTTATGGTGGCAGTATTGCATTGAAAATGGCGATCAAACGCGATCCAAATATAAAGGCGTTGCTATTGCTGGCACCCGCCACCAAGCCTGCCGAGACACGTGCCATTGAAGATCTGCTTGCAAAACCAGTGATTGGCATGGGACTGTTGAGGATTCTTCAGCCCTTTATCGCCGAAGACTTGTTACGTGAAGGACTAATGGAATCACTCAAACCCAACCAGGATCGGGTCCCGGATAATTTTATTCAACAACGCATCCAGCTTTGGAACGATCCTGGCATCCTGTTTACACGCATCCAACAAACAAAGGCCGTCAACCAGGAACTCGCCGAGATGCAAACACACTATCCTGGTATCCAACTTCCAACAATTATTCTTCTCGGGGAACAGGAGTCCCATGAGGATATATATATCGGTTCACAGGAGCTGGTCGAGGCAATGCCTAATGCTAATCTGCACCTTGTTGAAGGGGCGGGGCATTATCTACAGTACAAAGATCCAAAAACCGTTGCCCAGTCAATCGCCAAACTTGGCGCTTTCAGCTTAAAACAATAAGTAACCTGTAGAATCACCAACACCAATAACTAGCCAACATCATGACGATTAAACTCGATGATCATTTTTTTCAGCAACTCCTTTCTACTGCCAGGCAAAGTCCGCGTAAGCGAAGTCATTTTAATTTACATCAACAGATGGATGAACCGGTACAACGTTTGTGCATCGGGCTTATCAAGGGCACCTATGTCAGACCGCATCATCATCCGCAAGACACCAAGTGGGAGTTGATGTTGTGTCTGAAAGGACGTGTTTGTTTAATTACATTTCATCCGGATGGTCATGTACTCGAACGTCTGCAATTAGCACCCGGCGAATCGATTACCGGTATCGAGCTCTCCCCAAATAGCTGGCACAGCGTATTTCCGTTGAGCGACGAAGCGGTGATTCTGGAAGTAAAACAAGGCCCCTATACCCCAGCCAATGAAAGTGACTTTGCAAGCTGGTCGCCAAAAGAGGGGGATGCTGAGGTGCGTTCTTTTCTTGCCTGGCTTGAACAAGCCCAACCAGGTGATCGATATCAATGTTGATTGGGTAAATTACCTGGCGCTTAATTCGGAGCTGGAATACATGCTTAACAGTGACTGACGGGTTGGTTTATCCTTTTCACCAATCGCTGCAACTAACTGGTAAAACTTCTGCATGTCACCATTCACTGAGGTAAGAAGGTTAGTAAAGGTGGGCACCAGGTCCTGGTAGGTCGCGATCAATGCCAGATGTGAATTGTTCAGATCACGCTGCATCCATCTGTCAAAAGCATCGTAACCACGCGAATCACGCCACTGCTGGTACTCCTGTTTAAAAGAGGTATAAATTGCCTCTTTATCCTGTTGTTTAACCTGATCGCTAACAGCGGAATTGAACAGGACATCCAGTCTTTCACGGGTTCGGGTAATCATGCGATAAAATTCATGCCGATATTGCCGCTTGAGCAAATAGGCCTGGTATTGACTGGCGTCACCCAATTGATTATACCAACGACGCAACCCCTCCTGCTCCACGGCCGTAGCAAAGGCTTCGTTGAACGCCGTATCATTCTCCACATAGACGGTCTGGTGGGCCAGTTCATGAAAGATCACAGCCACTAAATTCGCATCACCCTGGCGCATCATGGTATTCAACAACGGATCATCAAAGTAGCCTAGTGTTGAATACGCCGCACTGCCAAATACAGAGACATCCATCCCTTGCTGCTTTAGTTCTGCCGCCAGTTCATTAGCTGCCTGTTCTTTAAAGATACCACGGTAACTTAAACAGCCCACGATCATAAAACACCATTGTCTCGGTTTGATTGAATAGGCGGGGGTGGCCACCACATTCCAGACGACATAGGGTCGCTCCAGCTCGGCATAATGTTTATAACTTTCGTTGTCAGGCAAATGTAATTGTTGCGAGGCAAAGTCTCGGGCCTGTTGTGACAGGCTCAACTTCCTTTTTAATTCGGCTGAGCTTGCCTGGTCCTGAATCACTTCCGGGATGGGTCGGGCACGCGAGAGTAAATCAAAATGCCCGGAGATCGCCTGGCTGTAATAACCAATAGAACTGCAAGCCGTCGATAGCGTAATAACGGCGAGAAACGTTAACAACTTCACTATCACCCAGTAAACTTTCATCGTATCTAATCACTTGCCAATACAGAACTCGCTAAATATCTTGCCGAGTAGATCATCGCTGGTCACCTCTCCCGTAATCGTTCCTAGTGCTTCCTGCACCATTTTCAATTCCTCAGCGATCAACTCGCCTTCACT
>JASFLV010000268.1:0-4685 GCA_050117915.1 Thioalkalispiraceae bacterium
TGCAATCGCCCGCATGAGGACAGCCGGAGCCATCATCGCCAACACCGAGTCTGTTTTATTTGAATGGTTGCGTGATGCCAGCCACCCTGAGTTTAAGGAATTATCTCGGTTGATTCGCTAAACTTAATCAAATCAATACCGACAGACAATTGAATGTCCGCCAAAACCAGTATTCTCCAATTACGCTTTTTTCTTAACCCGATCTACTGGTTGACCTGGCTTGGTATCGGTTTCCTGTATTTAACAACATTGTTACCCTATGGGTGGATGCTACGACTCGGTACCGCGCTCGGTTGGCTCGGTTATCACCTGCTCCCATCACGTCGCCGCATCACCCGCACCAACCTTCGCCTGGTCTTCCCGGGCTATAACGAAAAACAGATTAACCAGCTTACCAGGGAAAGTTTTTACTCAACCAGTATTGCCTTATTTGAGTCAGCCTGGGCCTGGTGGGCCAGTGATGCCAAACTCAAGCCATTGCAGCGCATCGAGGGACTGGACAACCTGCATGCTGCTGAGAAACTGGGTAACGGTATCCTCCTGCTCGGTGGTCACTATACAACTCTGGAGATGAGCGGGCGTTTGCTTGCCTACCATGCTGACAATGTTTATCCCACCTATAAGCCGGCACGCAATCCCTTGTTTGAAGCAGTCATGGCACATAACCGCCGTAAAATGAACAAAGGCCTGGTGGCCAGTCGTGACATGCGCCAGATTATTCGCCTGCTAAAACAAAAGCAGATCATCTGGTATGCCCCCGACCAGGACTTTGGTACCGAGGTCTCCGTGTTTGCGCCGTTTATGGGTGTGCAAACCGCCACGCTTACCATGTCAACGCGTCTGGCCAAGGTATCCAAAGCGCCGGTTGTTCCCTTTTATTCTGAACGTCTTCCTGACAAGCAGGGTTATGTGCTTCGAATTGAACCCATGTTAGAGAATTTTCCCAGTGGCGATGATATTACCGATGCTACCGCGGTTAATCAGGCTATCGAGAAACATGTACGCACTGTCCCTGCCCAGTACCTGTGGGGACACCGACGATTTAAGACCCGCCCCCATGGTGAACCGCAGGTCTATAAACCCAGACGGGGGCGCTACTTACGCCGGTATACGCAAGCTCACTGTTTATTGAGTTTACCGATCATTCTCTACACTGTCTGGATTGCAATAAAAAACAGACAACTTCGTTATCTAATCGAACGACTGACATTTGCCAGTACAACTCAATCTGATCTGATCTTACATGCTGCTTCCATTGGTGAGATCAATGCTGCAGCACCACTAATTAACCGTATTTTGAAACAAAAACCCGATACAAAAGTACTGATTACCATGAATACCCCGAGTGGCCGTAAGACCGCTGAAAACCTGTTTGGTAAACAAGTCAGCTACCGATATATGCCGGTTGACTGGCATTGGCTTACCTATGCTTATCTTAAACGAGTGAATCCCGATTGTAGTCTTATTATGGAGACAGAACTCTGGCCCAACTATTTTGAATATTTTTTCTATAAGGGTATTCCAAATATAATTATTAACGGGCGTCTTTCAAAGCGTACGCTAAATGCCCCCAAAATCGTAAAAACCTGGTTAATCCATGTCTGTGAGTTTGTCACCTTTATTCTGGCGCGTTCCCAGGAAGATGCTGAGCGTTATATTTCACTGGGGATGCGAGAGAGATATATTAAGGTCCTCGGTAACATTAAATTTTCAGTTAAACCTGTACAAGAGATAAAGCTACCTGGACTGGCCAGACCCTTTGTTTTAGTTGCCTCCTCACGGGATGGAGAAGAAGAACTTATTGCGAAGGCCTGGCGGTCAATTGACAGCAAGAAGCCATTACTTGTTATTGTGCCACGCCATATCCATCGCCTAAAAGATATTGAGCATGACTTGAGAGAACTCTCTTACAAGCTTGCTGTGCGAAGTCGCAATGAAGTTATCAACGATGAGACAGAGATATATATTGCCGATACATTCGGTGAGTTGACTGGATTTATAAACGAATCCCTCTTCGTTATCATGGGCGGCTCCTTTGAAGCATTTGGTGGGCAGAACATCATTGAAGTCGGTCAGGCGGGGAAAGCCGTTATATTTGGTCCACATATGGATAACTTCAAATTAGAAGCAGAGCAATTTGTTAAAGCCAATGCGGCCATTCAGGTTGAGGATCAGACTGAGTTAACAGCCACCCTCTCCAAACTATTGGATAACAAAGAAAAAGCAGCACAACTGGGAAACAATGGTTTCGCCCTGGTTGAACAATATAAACAGATTGATCTTCAGTATCTGGCTGAGATAGAAAAATGGTGCACGTTAGTCAAGTAATAGCCTTATCTTCATAGCCGGCAATCAGTGAATCCCAGTCTGTATCTTTAAAAGAAAAATCATCCCCTTGCCTGGATAACTTATCCAAGGAACGGCGCAGACGCTGCAGGTTACGCTGCTTCCAGCTTTCGCCTTGATCAATGCTACCCTTGTCAAAATCGATGAGGAATATATTTCCTTTGTTATCAAGTAATATATTGTGCGCATTCAGATCTGCATGGTAGATGTGCGCATCATGAAAGCGTCGAATACATGCGCCTAGCGACTGCCAGCCAGTCACAGCCAGCTCATTACGCTTGATATAACTGGATAATGATTCTGTATCAGGTATTCTACAGGTCAGGATATCTGCACTATACAAGAGCCCATGCCGGATGACTCTCGCTGCCAGTGGTCTGGGACCTGGCAAACCTGCTTGATAGATATGGGCCAGAAGCCGCCACTCGCGCCAGGCGCGGGTTCGCTCCAGGCCAGTCCAGAGATAGCGATCATCTGATATTCTTGCCATCATGCCCCCGCGCTTATAGTGGCGAAGTACATATTCATGCTCATCAATGGAAACGTACCAGGTTGTTCCTCGCCCCAGTCCAACCGGGCTAAACGACCCTTTTTCTACCCAGAACTTCAGCTCAAACCAGTCTGGCGTAATCTGTTCTGTAGTTTCGTTATCATACAGAATGGTATGCTGAGCATGTTTCTCGATAACTGGCCTCATGATGATTGAGTTACTTTTTGCGTGTTTTTGAGCGCATGCATATGATTCTGAAAAATGACAAGACTATAGATCAAGTAGGTGGCTAAAAAATTGGATTTTTCAAAAGGCGCTGTTTCATTCATTGATAGAATCCACATCGTAATCACATATAAAATCCCGGTTAAGGCAGCGTACTTATTAATCCGATATGTCTTAAGGTATACATACAATGGAAAAAAACACACAAACAGTGTTGCAGCCAGGCCCAATAGCCCTTTGTCAATGACAGCTCCAATAAATACGTTATGGGGATGATAAAACTGCCCGGCCGCGGGATGTACCTTGCCCTGCTTGATGTACTTAACAACAGATTTTTGATAGTTACCATTGCCGACACCAAATAATGGGTTATCTTTTATGAATAAGGGCGTTGAGCGCCACATCTCAAGCCTCACGCCCACGCTAGAACCAGCTGCGTTATTCTTTGGGTCAGTATGGTCTTGCATAGACAAATAGTTGGTTAATTCATCATAGGCTATGGTCATACGTGAATTGATCGCGCTCGAATAGATTGACATTACACTCAAACTAGTCAGTAAAATTATCAACGTTGCGAGTTTTTTCCATCCCCTAATATAAACGCTGACGAATAATAGAGATAAGATAACGTAACCAATGTATGCCGCTCTGACCTCTGCCGCAATAATACTAAAGGTGGCAATCAACACCAGGCCAATCAAACCTGACCACAAATAGGGCGTGTCCTTTCTCAACTTCGGGATAAAATAACTTAATACCACAACCAGATAGATCAACATGACCGGTCCAGTGAATAATTTGCTATATTCGCCTAAAAATACACTATGACCCTTGATATAGAGTTCATATAGACAGAACCCAAAGCCGATAATTAGTGCGCCAACAGATCCTGCTACCAGGCAGTGAATTCCCTGCTTATATTTTGCAACTAACAGATATAAAGGAATAACCAATAAAAAACGTATTTCATTACCAAAACGTGTATCGCCTAGGCTATCAAATGGGTTGATTGAAAAAGAAAACAGAAAAAAAATAAAATAGGTTAACAATCCCCATAAATACCATTTTTCGTATTTATGTAATTCAACTGGATGTCTTCTATAGCGTGCAAAATAGTAGACAATCCCCGTTAACACCAGTAATGAAAAAGTACTGCTTGCCCAATGGCGCACGCCCAGCGCGAACAAGGGAAATAACACCAGTAACACACATAATGTGTTACCAAAATTAATTTTACTGGTTATATTTGTCATCTACTTCTTATCGGACACTTATTTATTCATGTTAAGGATAAGCGTGTATATACATCTTCTGGCAAAATCGTGTTTAAACAATCGGTATGCCCATAAGGGCAATCCCGTTTAAAACAGGGGCTACACGCCAGGTTTTTGTAGACAATTGCTGCATGATCACTCAGCGGTGGGGTATAACCCGGATCGGATGAACCATATAAAGCCACTACATGCCGTGCCGTCGCACAGGCAATGTGCATTAACCCGGAATCATTCGTTACACAATCATTCGTTAACGCCAGTAGATCGACAACATCTGTCAAACTTGTTCGACCGCACAGGTTGATTACCTGGGTGTTGTTGTTGGCAATCGATTCACCCAGCTGGACTTC
>JASFLV010000269.1:0-4674 GCA_050117915.1 Thioalkalispiraceae bacterium
CTCGCTTTTTTCAAGCAGCCCTTTAATTGACTCGAGTGCCGAGAGTAGTTCCTGGGGTTCCTGATTGGCCATGCAACTAGCTTAGCTGTTTAACTCATGAGTTTCGAGGGGATATCCCCGTTCTCGGTAAAATTTAAACCGCTCTCGGGCTACCTTACGGGTTGCTTCATCACCGCTGACAATCTCGGCAACCCGCTCAAACCGAGTGAAAAAGTTGGGAACCTGATCGGCAAGGTTAATTAATACGTCCGGCTGGATTTCCGGCAGGCCATCAAAGCCGATGACGACTGCGGCCGCCTGCTGGTTTTCATCGTTTGTCTGGCAATGCGGGACAAAGCTGCCCTGGCGGAACACCCAGAGCAGATCATCCAGGCGTCTGGCCTGTTCGGCGTTATTGGTATGGATGTAGACCTTGTTTTGTTTGTTATAGGCCTTTTCCGCGATCCGACAGGCAAGTTGCAGGTTGGCTTCCGCCGTCTGGTTGGGACTGATATAAAAATTAATCCGTGTCATTTTACTGTTTACCTGCCTCCGCGAGGATATATTCCATTAATAAGGGCACCGGCCGACCGGTGGCGCCCTTATTGGCGCCCGTATCCCAGGCGATCCCGGCTATGTCCAGATGAGCCCATTTGAACTTTTCCGCAAACCGCGAAAGGAAACAGGCCGCGGTTATTGTACCTGCACTGCGCCCGCCAATATTGGCCATGTCCGCAAAATTGCTCTTTAATGATTCCTGGTATTCATCCCACATAGGTAGCTGCCAGGCGCGATCGGCGGCGGTTTGGCCTGCCTCGAGCAATTTATCGATGAGTTTCTGGTCGTTGCCGAGCACGCCGGCGGCATAATGGCCCAGAGCGATCACACAGGCACCGGTCAGGGTCGCGATATCGATGACGGCTTTGGGTTTGAATTTTTCTGTATAAGTGAGGGCGTCACACAGCACCAGGCGGCCTTCCGCATCGGTATTAAGAATCTCGATGGTCTGCCCGGACATACTGGTAACCACATCGCCCGGTTTGTTGGCCTGGCCATCGGGCAGGTTTTCACAGGCCGCGATGACCCCCACCACATTGACCTTGGGCTTGAGTTCACCGAGGCTGCGCATCACGCCAAGTACGCTGGCGGCGCCACACATATCGAACTTCATCTCGTCCATGGCCTGGCCAGGCTTAATCGAGATACCCCCGGAGTCAAAGGTAATACCCTTGCCCACCAGGGCAATCGGATTACCGGCTTTGGCAGCGCCTTTATATTCAAATACGATTAGCTTGGGTGCCTCACGGCTGCCTTTGGCTACAGACAAAAAGGACCCCATTTTCAGGTTTTCCAGCTGTTTCTGGCTCAGTACGGAGACTTTAATATCATACTGGCGCCCCATCTTCTTAGCCTCATTACCCAGGTGGGTGGGTGTGCAAATGTTGCCAGGCAGGTTACCCAGCTCTCGGGTGACGGCCATCCCGTTAGCAATCGCCTGACCAGTTTTGGCCGCCTGACTCAGTTTGGCGCCGCTTTTGTCAGTGTGAATCACCACCTTGCGCAGGCTGGGTTTTTCATTGTTCTTGGATAAGGTCCTGGTATAACGATAAAGACTCTGGGTCAGGACCTGACTGATTTGCTTGATTTTCCAGACGCTGTCGATGTCCTTGTCTTTCAACGCTACATCATCAAGATAGATGGCCGCATCGCTGATTTTATATTTATTTAGTGTATCGGCAGCGGTTTTGAGCATATTGCGATAGTCACCGGGCGACAGGTTCTTGTTTTTGCCACAGCCAACCAGGAGTACGCGTTTTGCAGCTAATCCTTCGAGGTCATGTAATAGAAGTGTTTGTGAGAGCTTTCCGTTTAAGTCTCCAGCTTTTAAGACGGTTTTGAGGTAACCGTTGGATGCTTCATCAATTTTTTTTGCCGAGTCAGACAGTTTTGTCCCCTCGAAGATGGCCACCACATGGCAGCCGGTTTTGTGTTTGGCAATATCGAGGGTCTTCACGGAAATATTCATTTTTACTCCTGATTATCTGAATGTTTGTGACAGCAGTTTCGAATAGCGCTAAAATTCCTTATAAACTGGATATTTATCCATTCTCCAAGTTATACGCTATGGTAGTACAAACCACCGGGCAAGTTAAACAAGTAGATACCAGTCTCGATGAGCAATACACATATAATTAACCGTTATTTGATCAAGGAAGTGACCCTGACCTTTATCGGGGTGAGCTCGGTGTTACTGCTTATTTTTATCAGTGGCCAGTTGGTTAGTCTCTATGGCAAAGCGGTAAGTGGGGGTATTGATGCCACAATTATTTTGAAGAGTCTTGGGCTCAAGAGTCTCAGTAATCTGGTGTTTATCCTGCCTCTGTCTTTTTATATTGCCATCTTGCTCGCGTTTAGCCGCTTATACAAAGATAATGAAATGGTCGTGCTGACCGCTTGCGGGATTAGTCGATGGGCGATATTGCAGAGCGTGTTTAGCCTGGCGGGGATCTTTGCCATTATTGTGGGGGGGTTATCTTTATACATGGCGCCCTGGGCCGAGTCACAAAGTGAATTAATTCTTAAACAGCATCAATCCTCGGACAGGGTGGAGGCACTTTCATCGGGTCGTTTCCGGGAATTGTCCCGTGGTGAAGGAGTGGTCTATGTGCAGGAATTTGATCAGGATAGCCTGAAAATGAAAAATGTCTTCATGCAATTGCGCGAAGACAATAAAAACTCAGTGGTGTCGGCCAATTCCGGACACAAGGAGGTACTCAAGGAAACCGGCGACCAGTTTCTTATTCTCGAAAAAGGCCAACGCTATGAAGGGCCCATGGCAGATGGTTCAACCGCGATCATTGAATTTGAACGTCACGGGGTGCGCCTGGAAGAAGAACCACTTAAAGAAGTCACTTTTCGCAAAAAGGCCGAGCCCAGTCTGGCTCTATGGGAACGTGGCCGAAAAGACGATCTCGCTGAATTACAATGGCGGATCTCTTCAGCCATCTTATGTTTGGTGCTGGCGGTCCTGGCCGTTCCGTTAAGCAAGACTTCACCACGGCAGGGGCGCTATTCAAAACTCGCTATCGCTTTATTAATTTTTATTATTTATAGCAACCTGTTAAGTGTCTCCCGTGCCTGGCTGAGTAAACAGATTATTAACGAATGGGTAGGACTTTGGTGGGTACATATTGTGGCTATCCTGCTGGCTCTTTCTATGTATATTCACTGGCGACCGTTGTTTCGCCGCTTCTGGTATGGCAATAGTTGATGGATATACTTGATCGTTACATTGGCCGGGCCATGATCTTCGGCGTACTCGCCGTTTTGCTGGTGATGATTACGCTCGATAGCCTGATTAGTTTTGCTGGTGAGACCGATAGTATCGGCCTGGCAAATTATGGTCTTTGGGACGCGATCAAGTATACGCTGCTTAATATTCCACAAAAGATGTACATCATGTTTCCGATGATTGCCTTGCTGGGAACCATATTGAGTCTTGGCATGCTGGCAAGTAATAGTGAACTGATTGCGATGCGTGCCGCTGGCGTATCAATAACAAGAATTACCTTGTCTGTATTGAAAACCGGGGTGATCCTGGCCGCGATTGTCATTGCCATGGGTGAATTCGTGGCACCCAAGGCGGTGCAGTATGCCAAGCTGGAACGGGTCCGTGCCATGAATCAGAAGATTACTTTAAACACGGATTATGGTTTATGGGCACGTGATGGCGCCAATTATATTCACATACGCCGTGTTGAAAATGACAAACGCCTGGTCGGCATCAATATTTATATTTATGACGAGAATCAGCAGCTAGCTGAAACGATATCGGCACCTTATGCGGAATATCTTGATGATCACTGGATTTTATATGAAGTTAACAAGCGGACAGTTTCCAAAGATGAACTGAAACAGAAGTTTCTGGCCACGTTGCGTTGGGAGACATTATTAAAGCCGGAAGTGGTTAACGTTGTCTCTGTTACACCGGAAAATTTATCGATCATCAAACTAAAAGGCTATATCGAATATTTAAAGAGCAACGGGCTGAATTCCAAGGAATACGAACTTTCATTCTGGTCAAAGTTGATTGCGCCCTTGACGATTGCCGGAATGATTGTGCTGGCGGTACCTTTTGTGTTTGGTTCCCTGCGCAACGTCGGTGCAGGCCAACGTATTTTGGTCGGTTTCTTATTAGGTTTGGGCTTTTTTATTTTCAACAAACTGGTCGGTAATGCCGGTTTGGTCTATACCGACCATCCCTGGATAGTCGCTATCATTCCCACCTTGTTTGTTCTGGTTCTCGGCGGAGTGCTACTTAAAAGAACGCGCTAGTTATTCGGGATATGAATAATATACGTCCCGGTTAATCGGTCACGCCAGTTATTCGGCAAGTGATCGATGCACAACCACGCAGTCGCAAAAGTATAAATGAGCCAGTTGGGTGCCTGGTTAAAATAGGGGATGACAAACCCGCCTGTACTGTTACCAATCGCAATAATCCAGAAAAACCACATTGGCAGGCTAACCATGAAACGAAACAGGGCCTGTTTCCAGTTTACCAGTTTGCCATCACTCGTTAGCAATCGAGTATGCCAGGCACGCATGCCGAGGGTTTGACCGCCATGGGTCCAGAACCAGGTGAAAAACAAATAATAAACGATTAGATAATAGGCAAGCATGAGTGGATTAAAA
>JASFLV010000270.1:0-4665 GCA_050117915.1 Thioalkalispiraceae bacterium
CTTGGCCTTTTTCTTGCTAGCCTTCTTCTTGGTCGTCTTTTTCTTTGCAACCTTCTTTTTTGTCGCTTTTTTCTTTGCCGCTTTCTTTTTACCCGCTTTTTTCTTCGTTGTTTTCTTCTTCCGGGTCGTCGGCGTCTTCAGACTGACTATAGCATTGCTGACGCGCTGGTTGAGATCGGCAATCCGCTCATTGACCTGGTGCAGGATTTTTTCGCCGGCTTCCTCAACATGCTCAACAAAATCTACAAGTTGTGCACGGGTCTCTTCGGAGGTGACCTTGTCTTTTACTGCCATCGTCGTATCAGTAACAGTCTCAGTCACGGTTTCGGTGAGATCCGCTGCCTTATTTTTGACCTTAGCATACTGCTCGGCAATCTCTTGCAAGATCTCTTCTCTGGTGTTTTCAAGATCATTGAGGATACCGGTGGCTTTCG
The DNA here is from genome assembly GCA_050117915.1 of Thioalkalispiraceae bacterium. Taxonomy (GTDB): domain Bacteria; phylum Pseudomonadota; class Gammaproteobacteria; order UBA6429; family Thiohalophilaceae; genus SZUA-24. The sequence goes on from JASFLV010000270.1 coordinate 435, forward strand.
CTTTTACTGAACTACTTGTTGCTACAGGCTTTTTATCTGCCATGACCATCTCCCTAATTAATTACATTAAATCTAATAATTACTAATCATAATAGTTTAAATTAAATGACAATATTGTTACATGATCTAAATCAGATATTATTCTACCTCCATAGATTGTTCAAATAAGAAATAACGCAGCCAGACCCAGGAATATGAAAAAACCAAGGCTATCCGTCGTGGCCGTGAGCACAATTGTAGAACCCAGCGCTGGATCTCGACCAAATTTCTCTAAAAACAGTGGGGCGAACAAACCAACCGTGGCAGCAATAAGTAAATTGATTAACATAGCCACTGCAATGACCGCTGTCAGCTTAAGATTCTGGTAAAAGATGAATGCGAAGAGACCAACAATAACACCTAAGGCGAGACCATTAACCAGACTAATACCCAGCTCCTTGCGAATCATCAGGGCAAAATTCTTTCTCGTGGCAGCACCCAGTGACATATTACGTATCACCAGCGCCGTTGTCTGATTCCCTGTGTTACCTCCAACGCTGGCCACAATTGGCATCAGAGCTGCTAAGGCAACGATTTGGGCAATAGTGGCTTCAAACAAGCCTATCACGCGTGATGCAATAAAGGCCGTGAGCAGGTTTAACACTACCCACACCCAGCGGTTACGCACCCCATCCCAAATGGTAATGAATAAATCTTCCTGTTTACTCAATCCTGCCATCGCCAGCATCTCTTCACTGGCCTTAGCCCGTTGGTAATTCATCAAATCGTCGACTGTTAATCGACCAATGACTTTGCCTCTTTCATTCAGGACCGGCGCAGAAATCAGGTCGTAACGTTCAAAGGCAGTGGCGGCATCGCGAGCTTTATCGGTGGGTAGAAACATAACCACTTCTTTGGCCATAATATCGCTGACATGTTTTTGTGGTGACTGGCGTAACAATTGCTGTATAAATAATACACCTTTAAACACACCGCGCTGATCTAATACAAACAATTTATCAAGATGAGAGGGGAATACCTCTAATTCCCTTAATTGTTTAAGTACCATATCGAGCGTGTCTGACTCCCTGACGGTAACCAGGAAATTTGTCATCAAATGTGCGGCGGAATCTTCTGAGTAGGCGGTCGAAGTATCATAGAATTGTCGTTCTTGCTCATCTAACAGTTGTAGTGACCGTTGTAATACCGACTCCGGTAACACATCGGATAGCACCGTAAGATCGTCTGCATCCAAATGTTCCAGGATTTGTATCAGGCTAGATTCACTCGTTTCAGAAACGAGTTGTTGGCGAATAGCTTCGGAAGCCTCGAATAAAACATCGCCTGCATTAGTAATGGGAACGAGTTTCCATACCAATAATCGTTGTTCTAAGGGGAGATTTGCTAATACATACGCCACATCAGCCGGATGTAAACGTTTAACCTGGTTTTGTAACTCGGCTAAGCTTTGTCTTCTTGCCAGTGATTCGACTAACCCATGTCGTGGCTGTTTTTGCAAATGGACTAATTGTTCTACAACATTCTGTTTTTGTAATAATTCTTTAATTAAATCTAATTGATTGTTTAGCTTTTCGCTAGAGTCTTCGATCTCCATCATAAATAATTCCTATCAGAGAAAAATCAGGCTAGCTTCATAACGCTACTAAATTATAAAGTCGTAAATAGTCTAGTTTATATCTACCCATGCTTGTTGTAGTTTTGAACGGGGTATTTGGCCGGATTTTAAGGGATGGTGTCTGGATGTTAGGATTTTTTAGTTTGAAACCGGCCTAAAGCTCGTGGCTGTTACAATTATTGTGCTTTTTCATCATCGTTGTTTGTCAGATCAGGCTCATTTTCATCGACATCCTGACGGGATGCCTCCAGTTCTTGACGGATGTGCTCGGTCTTGCCAATCTGATAGCCAATATAATAGCCGACGGCTATTAACGCTGCGCTGGAGATCAATCTGAATAACATCAAATCCTCGTTCAAGTTTTGCTATTATGTTTTAACTATAGTCCAGTTTTAGCTAAATTTGCATTAAGGAAAAGCACCGTATTTATTTAACTTTTTTAAATGTTTGGAGTAGAAATGTTTGATTTTAATGGTATTAAAGTGGTTTCCTTTTTTCCCGGGCGAGTCCGGTTACGCATTGAAAAGCTCGAAACAGATTCAGGTTTCGCAGATAAGATTAAATCCGGTTTGTCAGACATTCCAGGAATAAAGAAACTCGAAGTCAAGGAGTCAAACAACAGCATTTTGGTTGTCTATGACAAGAAAAAACTCAAACAACCCGATGCATCAAAGCGCCTGATAGAAGAGTTAAGCACACTGTTCCCTGATGCGGATATAGACAAGGTAAAGGGTTTGCTAGGTATTTAATTTCTGTCATGATAAAGCCAAGCGGCCAAAGTGGTTACTGTAACATTACTGTCACATTTAGATAATGAGGTATATACCATGGCACTGGAAGATGCGTTCAAGAACGGAACCGGTAAGGGCCTGGCCATTGGGATTGGGCTTGCTATTTTAACCCCAGTACTATTACCCGTGCTGGCTCGTGCGGCAAAACCTACAGCTCGAGCAGCATTAAAATCAGGCATGATCCTCTATGAAAAAGGCCAGGAGGCAATAGCTGAATTCGGCGAGGTTGTTGAAGACTTGCTTGCTGAGGCGCGTGCCGAACATGAACAGGAGACTGGTGTCACTACAGACGATTCGACACAAGCAACTAGCAGTGAGACTGCGGCACAAGCAACAGAGAAAGTGAATGAATCTTGATGACGCGCGACTGACCCATAACATAGCAGGGCGATACCGACTACGTATCCCTGCCAGACGACATGATCTCGCCTATTTCCACCAGTTAGCAGAAACATTCTCAGAGCACGAAAACGTAATTTCGGTCTCGACCAACAGTACCACCGCGGGAATCTTAATCGAACACCAGAATCTGGACCTGGCCGAGCTGAATCGCTTTGCGCAACAACAAGAACTGTTTCAGATCCGGCAGGAAGAGCCAGCTTTATTACCGATGTTCGAGAATGCCATAACAAAACTACAATCTGTCAATAAACAAATAAAAGATGTCTCAGAAGACTATCTGGATTTGCGCGCAACGGCTTTTGTCCTGTTAGTTGTCATTGGTGTTCGGCAATTAATGCAGGGCAATCTATTTGGTCCGGCAACAACTTTATTTTGGTATGCGTTCCAAATGTTAATGTCGGCAGATAAAAAAAATTAATCATTATCACTGCTAACCTAATAGGTCTGCTTTATCAGTTTGCTCCCAGGGTGTGTCCAGGTCCGTTCGCCCCATCTGACCGTAACGAGCCAGCTGGCGGAAGTAGCCGTTTTTGTGCTTAGCTGGAAGTGTGTGCAAATTGAAAGCATGGATGATCGCACCGACTCGAAAATCGAACGTGTCCATTACCCGCAGCAAGATTTGCTCATCATCGATTTTGCCAGTCCCACAGGTATCGAGTTGAATGCTGACCGGTTCTGATTGCGCGACGGTATAACTCAATTGTATTTCACATTCATCGGCCAGTCCGGCTGCAACCACATTTTTTGCCACGTAACGTGCATAGTAGGGTGCGATACGTTCGATACGGTTTGGATTCTTCCCGCTTAATGCAGAACTACTGTGGCGTGAATATTGACCATAGGTATCCTCAGCACTTTTACGACCGGTCAAGCCAGAGTGTAATGTGGGACCACCACCTAAAATAGGACCTTCAGGGTTTATCTGGATTTTTGTTTTTAAATCCCAGTCGATATTTAGTCTAGCTAACACCGGTTCGATGACGGATTCGCGTAGATCTGATTCGACCTGATCGTGCGATTTATCACTATCAGAAATCTGGCTGGTCAATAAGCTGATATTATGTATACGCTGTGGACGTCGATCCTGATATTCGATGCTTACCTGGGTCAGGTTGTCTGCCAGTAAATATAGTAATTGTTTTTGTTTTCTCACTAGATCCAGTTGCCTGGCCAATTGATGCGCGACCCAAATAGGTTGCGGTAGAAATGCCTTATTTTGGTTGCAGGCGAAACCAAATGTTGTAACCGGATGTGAAGCAGTTAAACAGTCAGGATCTGCGTTTTCAAAATTTTCCTGGCTAAACTGGCCACTGCCCGGCGGTGGCAGTTCATGAATATTTGACATAATTGTACAATCTTTAGCGTTAAAATCCTCCAACTCATAACCAACCTGTGCAATCACCTGGCGTGCAGTTTCACTTAT
>JASFLV010000271.1:0-4653 GCA_050117915.1 Thioalkalispiraceae bacterium
TACATAGGTGTACCACACTTCATCCGGATAGACGGCGATAGTTGGTCCAAGTTCGCAGCGGCCAAGGCAACCGGCAAGGTTCACCCGTACACCGCCCTGCTGGTGTATACCCAGTTCCTTGCAACGCTTTTTTACGTAATCACGCATATTGCGTGCATCAAAGTCTGCGCAGCAGGCCTCACCTGCTTCGCGCTGGTTGGTACAAAAGAAAGCGTGGTATTTATAAAAACTCATAATCTCTCTACTTTGCAGTTTAGTTCGACGAAAGGAGACGAAACAGAACTCAGAGGATCTTAACTAGATCGAGCTGGCTTTACAAAAATACATGATAAAAACCATACACTATTGATAAGTTGACACAAACAACTTGCCTGCCAGCAGATCCGTCGCTATCTTACTGAATATGAATGAGAGTAAATATACCCCTCGCGACTACAGTCCGTTAGACCAGTTTATCAATGTGATTGATACGGGTTTAAGGACGGTGTTGACCACCCCCAAGAGTCAGCGGGCCTACCCCGCCGGTGCCCATGGTACTGAAACCGAAGAGGATGAAACCCTCACCGATGCGGACAAGACGCTGGCGGGTCGTTTCATGCGGATCAACCATGCCGGTGAAGTCGCCGCCCAGGGCCTGTACACCGGGCAGGCGTTGACGGCGAAAATGGAAAATGTCCGTGAAAAAATGCAGGAAGCCGCCCAGGAGGAAAACGACCACCTCAACTGGTGTGCCACGCGCATTAACGAACTGGGCAGCCACACCAGTTACCTCGACCCCTTCTGGTATGCAGGGTCAGTCACCATTGGCGCCCTGGCCGGGATTGCTGGTGACAAATGGAGTCTCGGTTTTGTCGCCGAGACTGAAAAACAGGTCGTCGAACACCTGGATAGCCACCTCAGAAAACTGTCTCCAGAAGACAATCGCTCCCGCGCCATCCTCGAACAGATGAAAGAAGATGAAGGCAAACACGCCACCACCGCCCTCGAATCAGGGGGTGCCCAACTTCCTGCCCCCATCAGAGGGTTGATGAAGGTGACCGCCAAGGTGATGACCAAAACGGCCTACTGGATTTAATTTTTATGTTGTCTATTTATACTTTTTTCGCTTCACTGAAGCGAGTAACTTTCTTTTTGCTTGTCATGAAAAGTGCTTTTCGCCCCACTGGGGCGACCTACTTTCTTTGTGCGAACAAAGAAAGTAGTCAAAGAAAATCGCTCCCCCGATGCGGGTGCAAGCGTATTGGGAAAGCCAGTTTTTGCCTTGTTCGAATTTGATTCGCGTCCATGCTCATCAAATTCGAGCGCGCCGTGGCCCAGGCCAGTCTCTCGACCTCCGGTCTCACCTTCTCCATGGCGCGCTGTTTGATTTAATACAAATAACCAGCTTTCCCAACGCACCCGCACATGGGGAAGGTTTGCTCGAACATAGAATAGGGCAGATCTATAATTTACGTAGTATCGTACTTGCTCATTGGAGAAAACTCCGTGTAATCGCTATTTTCACGTGTTGAATGAGCGCAGGTTGCGCCCCCGAGTGAAACGAAGGGGGGCGAGCCATGGACGGCGAGCGTCAATTGCAGGGACAGGAGGTCCCTTCAATTGACCGCCCGAGCACATTCATTAACGTGAGAATTGATAGCGATTGCGGAGTCTCTTTTCTTTTGGGTACTTTTCTTTGGAGAAGCAAAGAAAAGTACCTCGCCAAAGCCACGCAGTGGCGGGCGAAAAGTAAATAAAATCAAGAAAGCTTAGTTGGCAGACCGGAAAACACCTTAACAATAAAAAAAGAAAAACCTATTTACTTAAATTCCTCGCATAAAAAATCTCAAGCATCTCGTCCTCTAAGGCCTTACTGATCTTTTTATGCTCTTTCTCTGTTAAATCCGCTTCATTAATATCAAACAGGTAGTTGTCTAGTTCGATTTCCTTGAGCAGCATTTTGGTGTGGAAGATGTTTTCCTGGTAAACATTGACATCCATCATGTGATAAAGCTTCTGGATATCCTTGCCGATAAAATTCTGAATAGAATTAATCTTGTGATCGATGTAGTGCTTTTTGCCACGCACATCACGGGTAAAGCCGCGCACGCGATAATCGATAATGACGATGTCCGACTCGAAGCTATGGATAAGATAGTTGAGTGCCTGAAGTGGTGAGATACGTCCACAGGTTGAAACATCAATGTCTGCTCGGAAGGTACTAATGCCCGCATCGGGATGACTTTCCGGATAGGTGTGCACAGTAATATGACTCTTGTCCAGGTGGGCGGCAACCGCTTCAGGGGTAGGTCCCGGTGATTCTCTGTTGGAGTGTTCGTCAAAGGCAACAGGCTCTTCCGAAATCAGCATGGTCACACTGGCGCCCTTGGGCTCGTAGTCCTGACGTGCAATATTTAATATATTGGCACCAATGATATCCGAAACATCGGTAAGAATATGGGTCAGTCGTTCTGCATTATATTCTTCGTCGATATATTCAATATACGCATCCTGCTGTTCCTGGTTGGCTGCATAATTGACATCATAGATATTGAAGCTCAAGGTCTTGGTCAGGTTGTTAAACCCGTGCAGTTTGATTTTGCGTTGTGCCTTTTTAGTTAGTCCCATATTTGTTAGCTAACTTCTCGATTAAAGATGTTCAAGTGGTTGATGATAAATGATCTGGACCACGGTCCCTGCCGGATCTTCACAATAAAAACTTCTGGCGCCATCGCGGTGTGTCTTTGGTTCACTTCGCATCTTTACATTGTGTTCATTCAGAAATGCGTACCAGGCATCGACGTCATCCGCTTTGCGCATGATAAAACCAATATGATCCAGCTTCTGCTTCCCCTCGATTTTTTCCTTTGCCTGGTGCAGTGCGAGATTATCATTGCCTGAACTCAAATAAACATTTTCATCATCGGGACGCCACTCCACCTGCATACCCATTAGATCAACATAAAACTTTTCACAAACCGCAAGGTCTTCGACATATAAAGCGACATGATGTAAGCCGGAACTGGGAGGGGGCCTGCTTGCCATGGGAGAAACTCCAGTTGATTGATCTATGAAAACGACTGCTGAAATGAAGGAACGTATTGTAGCAAATCTGTATAGCTAGAAAAAACAGAAAACTTGCCTATTGGGCAGAAAACACGCTGCTGCAAACACTCTCCCAGAGAGGTTTACCAAAACTACGCTGTATCACCCACGGTAAACCGATGCTGCCTGCAGACAGCAGGCGGTCATGAAAACGTTTTAATGAAAAATCTGTTTCCATCGATTGCAACCGTTCCCGCGCTTCATTGATTAGTGCCGCGCCTGTAGCATAGCCCATGGGAACAGTAGGCGCTTGGCTGTACCAGCTCAAATCCCCCATCGCCTGGGTCCGACTGAAACCCAGTTTTTCCTGCATCCTGGTCGCACAGGTATCCAGGCTTTGCTCTCGGGTCTGCAGTTCGACATCGATCATGATCCTGAGCGCACGCCAAAGGCGATCTTTCAATAAAACGAATTCAGACTGTTTCTGGCCAAGAAAGCCCTGTTCAACCATCAGTTGTTCACAATAAAGCGCCCAGCCTTCATAGAGTGTTGCAGAAGGGTTTAACAGACGTGGCAAGGTATGTGAGACGGTATTCTGGTTGGCAGTGACAAACTGCAAATGATGACCTGGCCAGGCTTCATGCACACAGGTATGTTGCAAGTTAATCAGGTTATGCTCTCCCCAACTTTCTTCATCGAGCGGGGGAGTGACATAATAATACGCGTTTTGTGCAGGATCAGTCGGCATGGGCTCCATATAAGCGGCAAAAGGAATTTTATGCTGCAAAAATGCAGGTGTATTGACGACATGTAAAAACTGTTGCTCAGGTAAGCTGACCAGGTCTTTTTGTTTTAGAAAGTGATAGGCTGCCTGCATATTCTCTTTGTAGCTGTCTAACAGGTTACCATCAGGTCGGAACTGTTTCTGGATCTTCCTGGCCAGACCTTCTATGTCAGTATCACCCTGTAATGTCTTTGTTACGTTAAGCAGATCCTGCCAGGTTTGAGTATAAAGCCTCTCCCCTAAACCATATAGCTCGTCAGCATTGATATTCAGACCATGTGTATACTGCAATTTCAGATCAAACATTTCCCTGCCACAGGCAAATTTGCCCTTGGCTTTGTTTGCAAGGTCTTTATTTAAAAAACGGGCAAACTCTTCCAGGGCATGCGCCGCTGTTTCAAGCTCAGGATCGAGGTTGCATTGCTGGATGATGGGATGATGCGGCAGGTCGCGAAGATACTTCACACCCTGCTCTGCCTCATTAATTGCAGACTCTAACCAGATAGGGGGAATATCCTCCGGTTCAGTCAACAAGTGGGATTTTGCCCCGCGCAAATAGCCTGGTATCGCGGTCAGGCGAGACTTAAGTGCATGACAACGATCTTTTACCGGACGTAAGGTTAACTGGTAGATAGCGTTGACAGGTAGAAAACGAGTCGGGTCCTTGAGTCGCCAATCTTCTTCGATTAGCTTTTTACTTTCGAGAATCGCGCTACCCTTCATGACCTGAAGATCGATCTTCTGATCTTCATCGAGCTTGTCAGTATTGATTTCTTCGATAGCATCAAGCAGTTTTTCATTGAGCGTGATGAGTGCTCCGATATCGTCGTCCCCATAGGGTGCCA
>JASFLV010000272.1:0-4643 GCA_050117915.1 Thioalkalispiraceae bacterium
AGGTGACACTCAATTTACAAAACTACTCCTGGGCCTGGGACTGAATGAATTCAGTATGCACCCAAATGCACTTGCTGAAGTCAAAAATGTGATTATCAATACTGATATCGAGAAACTAAAACCCATTATTGAAGAGCTGTTGCAGTGCACCAGCGATGACCAATTCCAGGTAATACTTGATAAACTGAATCAAAGCTAAATGACTTCTCGATTTGTGTGACGCTTAATCACTAAATGGAATTCAACAACTGATCCTGTCTGTACAAAACCTCACCAATCAGCTGCATCGATTTTATTCTCAAGCCCTGCTACACTTGCGGTCAGAGTGAGGAGAGGTTGTGATGAATGAAGAAGTCAGCACAGAAAAAGAACAAGATGCCAACATCCTCGCTCAAGTAAACGAAGCAGTTGCGGCTAATGATTCTGAGCAACTGGAATCCCTATTTGAAACCCTGCACCCGGCAGAAATTGCCCACTGCCTGGAAGCCTTGCCTGGCAACCAACGCGAACAACTCTGGCCGCTAATTCCCGCTGAACATGAAGGTGAGGTCTTATTACACCTTAATGACGAGGCACGGGGTGCACTCATCGAAAAAATGGACGCCGAGGCACTGATCGCGGCGACCGAGAGCCTCGACACCGACGATCTTGCCGACATTCTGCCGGAAATGCCGCAGAATGTAATCCAGGAACTTTTACTGACTATGGAGTTCCAGGATCGTGAGCGCTTGCGTTCAGTGCTTGCCTATCCTGAGGACTCCGCTGGCGGCTTGATGGATCTCGACACGGTTATGGTACGGGCAGATATCACCCTCGATGTCGTATTCCGTTTTTTACGACGCCGAGGTGAGCTACCCGATACAACAGATAGCCTGTTTGTTATCGACCGTGATGGGGTATTCAAGGGAATCCTGCCTTTTCGTGCCTTATTAACCCACGATACCGAAGTAACCGTTGCAGCTATCATGGATAGTGATGTTGAAGGTATCCCGGCAGACATGTCCGCCCATGAGGTTGCCAATCTGTTCGAACGGCGCGACCTGGTTACTGCGCCCGTCGTCGACAAGGAAAATAAATTACTGGGTCGGATTACCATCGACGACGTGGTCGACGTTATTCGTGACAAGGCCGATCACTCCTTCATGGGGATGGCGGGTTTGAATGAAGAGGAAGATCTCTTTGCCCCCGTCATCAAGAGTACCCGGCGGCGACTAATCTGGTTAGGAGTAAACCTGATTACCGCGATCATGGCGTCGTGGGTTATTCGCCAGTTCGATGGAACGATCGACAAGCTCGTTGCCCTTGCGGTACTTATGCCTATCGTTGCGAGTATGGGTGGCATAGCTGGCAGCCAAACCCTGACTCTGGTCATCCGGGCGATCGCTTTAGGCCAAATCAGTAGTGCCAACGCACGACGCCTGTTGTTCAAGGAAATCGGGGTCGGTATCTGGAATGGACTAATCTGGGCCGTCGTGGTCGCCGCCATAGCAGAAGTCTGGTATCAGAACCTGAGCCTCAGCATTGTCATCGGTACTGCGATTATTGTTAACCTGATTGTTGCTGCAATCGCTGGTGCCACAATACCGCTTTTCCTCAAACGCCTGAATATCGATCCCGCCTTATCCGGTAGTGTCGTCTTGACCACGATTACTGATGTGATTGGTTTTTTTGTATTTCTGGGCCTGGCGGCGGTGTTTTTAGTTTAAATTTTATTGATTTTCGGCCCAGCACGACCGGCTTTTCGACATGGTTGCACCCGTAACTGGCGACGATTTTCTTTACCTAGTTTCCTTGTTCGCACCAAGAACCTGACTCGCCTCAGTCAGGCGAAACAGACTAACCTCACAGTGAAAAAAAAAGAATCTATTCCCCGGCAATCATCATCTCATTGATTAACCAGGAGCCAGTGCAAAGACTGCTACGTGTATCAACGTCATTTCCGACCAATGCAAGATTCTGATACATATCAGCAAGATTACTGGCGAGGGTGAACTCTTCGACGGGATACTGGATTTCGCCATTTTCCACCCAGAATCCGGTGCCGCCACGCGAATAATCACCGGTAACGATATTAACGCCCTGCCCCATCACTTCGGTCACCAGAATACCGCTACCCATCTCTTTTAGTAACTCAGACAGATCTTTATTATCATGCTTGATATAGAGATTATGTACGCCACCGGCATTGCCCGTAGTTTCCCTGCCCAGACGACGGGCCGCATAGGAATCCAGTACATAGCTTTGTAAGACACCATCGGTGACCAGGTCATGAGCTGAATTGGCCACACCTTCACTGTCGAATGGCGCACTGCCGATTGCCTGTTTGATATGCGGACGCTCATCGATACGAATGCGATCCGGAAAAATCTTTTCGCCTAGTTTATTTAGCAGAAAGCTGGCTTGCCGATATTGCGCACCACCATTAATTGCACGGACAAAGTGACCCAACAAACCGCGCGCCACTTCAGCCTGGAATACGACCGGTACGCGTTGCGTCTTTGTTTGTGTCGCACCCAAACGGCGCAAGACTCGCCTGGCGGCCATCTTGCCAATAGCATCCGGTTCTTCGAGTTGCTCAGGGACGCGGGAAATGCTGTACCAGTAATCGCGTTCCATACGATCCTTTTCAGTAGCAATTACTGTACAACCAGAACTGTGCCTTGTCGAAAAGTAGTCGCCCATAAAACCAAGACTGTTGGCATAGACGCGATAGCCATTGTGAGTGGTAACGTAACCACCTTCTGAGTTGTTGATACGTTTATCTGCCGACAGTGCTGTGTCTTCAGACTGCCGTGCCATTTCAATTGCTTGCTCAGTGCTAAGAGACCAGGGATGATTCAAATCAAGATCCGGGTAATTCATGGCCAATCGATCTTTATCTGCGAGACCAGCGTATTTATCTTCTTCAGTATAACGTGCAATATCACAAGCAGCCTGTACCGTATCAATCACGGCCTGTCTGGACAGATCCGTTGAACTGGCCGAACCCTTGCGCTTGCCAAAATAAACAGTCAGACCAAAACTACGATCACGATTATGCTCAACCGTTTCGACTTCACCCAGGCGTACGGTCACTGACAGTCCCGTTTCTATATTCAATCCAGCTTCCGCATGACTCGCGCCGTTCGTTTTTGCCTGGGACAGTGCAAACTCGATGGTATCTTTGAGCCCTTCGGTATTCGGGAAACCAGACTCTGTTTTCTCACTTTTATTGATTACCTGGCTCATGCGCTGGTGCCACCTACGGTTAACCGGTCGACCAGTAAGGTAGGTTGCCCCACTCCAACCGGAACACTCTGCCCTTCTTTACCACAGACACCGACACCGCTATCCAGGGCCATATCATTTCCTACCATACTGACTCGGTTCATTGATTCAGGGCCATTACCAATCAGGGTGGCGCCTTTGACAGGATAGGTGATCTTGCCATTCTCAATCATATAGGCTTCACTGGCAGAGAAGACAAATTTACCTGAAGTAATATCGACCTGCCCGCCGCCAAAATTGACTGCATACAATCCTTTATCAACGGACTCAATAATCTCCTGTGGGTCATGATCTCCGTTAGCCAGGTAAGTATTGGTCATACGGGGCATGGGCATATGCGCGTAGGATTCACGCCGGCCATTGCCTGTAACTGGTAGATTCATCAGACGTGCATTTTGCTTGTCTTGCATATAATTCCTGAGAATACCGTTTTCAATCAGCACATTCTGTTGTGTTGGTGTGCCTTCATCGTCGACACTTAACGATCCACGCCGTGCAGCTATGGAACCATCATCAATGACGGTACAATGTTTTGAAGCGACCTGCTGCCCAACTCGACCGGAAAAGACGGAAGCCCCTTTACGATTAAAGTCAGCCTCCAGCCCATGACCTACCGCTTCATGTAGCAAGACTCCAGGCCAGCCTGGTCCGAGAACCACCGGCATTGTCCCGGCAGGCGCATCTTTGGCATCGAGATTAACCAGCGCCTGGCGGACCGCCTCACGTGCATAACCCAACGCCCGCTCTTCCTCGAGGAAATAGTTATATGTCATACGACCGCCTCCGCCTGCGCTGCCCTGTTCGCGACGGCCATTGCGTTCAGCAATCACACTGACATTCATACGTACCAGTGGTCTTACATCTGCAGTAAAGGTTCCGTCATTGGCCGCGATTAATACAATTTCATGGACACCGGCCATGGAAGCAATAACCTGTTTAACCGCCGGGTCGATTTTACGTGCCTCTTCATCCAGAGTACGCAGGAGCTTAATCTTTTCGTCTGCAGTAAGCACAGACAAAGGATCTTCTTCGGTATATAGCGCGGCTATGTTTCGTTTGTCCCATGTTCGAATTTGTCTGGATTGCCCTTGTCTGGCAATTGCCCGCGCGGCATCCGCAGCCGAAGTCAATGCAGGTAATATAATTTCATCCGAGTAGGCAAATCCTGTCTTTTCACCACTCACGGCACGAACACCAACCCCCTGTTCAATATTGTGTTGTCCCTCTTTAACCAATCGATCTTCTAATACCCATGATTCATGACGGCTCGTTTGTAAATAAACATCAGCATAATCTATGTCATGTCCCATCATGCTATCGATTACTTTTGACAGTGCTGATTCATCAAGTTCAGCGGGCATGAGTAAATTCTGAGT
>JASFLV010000273.1:0-4621 GCA_050117915.1 Thioalkalispiraceae bacterium
GGATACGGGATAGAAATACCCTCAGCATCGAATCTTTCTTTAATGGTCTGCAACAGGTCAGCACGAGTAACCCAGTAATCATCTGACTTGACCCAGGGCCGGACCGCGATATCGATACTGCTTTCGCCCAGCTCCATCAGCATGATCGTGGGTGCGGGATCCTCCAGTAAGCGGTTATCCTTACTGATGATATCTTCAATAATCGACTTGGCCTTGCCGATATTATCTTCGTAACCGATGCCGATCGTCATATCGATGCGTCGGGTATCGCGGGCACTGTAGTTGGTTATGATGTCGCTGTAGATATGTGAATTGGGGACAGTAATTTCACGGTTGTCACCAGTGCGCATCACGGTATTGAATATGCGTACGTGTTCAATAATCCCCGATACCCCTGCCGTTTCAACAAAATCACCGGATTTAAACGGCTTGAACATGATCAACATGATGCCGGCCGCAAAGTTTGACAATGAGTCCTTGAAGGCCAGGCCGATAGCCAGACCGGCCGCAGCGAATACGGCTAATACCGAGGTTGTATTGACACCCAGTTGTTCCAGGGCGGCAATCACCACGACCACCATTAAGATCGCCTGGAATATATTGCCCAGGAAATCGCTCAGGGTCTTGTCAACATTGGCCTTGTCCATCAGTTTCCTGGTGCCCTTGACTATCACTTTGGCAATAATTTTACCAATAATAAAAATGGCAATGGCCGCAATGATCTTGATCCCCCAGGGGATGGCGTAGTTCTCGATGAATTCCTGATAAGCGGTGATATCTGTTTCCATTATTTTTCTCCTTTGCCTGCGCAAAACTTAATTATCTAGAATACGTTTTTCCACACCATAAAATGATTATTATTAATTATAGTATCGCCTTTTCTTATAAAAGAAACGATAAGAAAGCTTTATGAGCTGCAACTGACCGCTATCTGTTGTGCCCATTCCGGTGGGTGACCTGCATAGTCTTCAAACTCCGGCCATTCCTCACAGGGTTGTTGCAGAATTTTAAACAGGGTATCGATCTCTGAATAATCCCGTTCGTCTTCTGCCTTGCGTATGGCGATCTCCGCCAGGTAGTTACGGAGAATATATTTAGGATTGATGTTGTTCATCCGCGCCCGGCGCTCGACATCCCCACTGCTTTCCCGGGTAAGACGTTCGGCATAGCGTTGTGCCCACTGATCAAAGCCTTCACGATCCAGAAACAGATCGCGTAACCTATGATTGTGACTGTCATTGATACGAAATGCGCCCAGGGCGCGAAACAGGATGGTATAGTCCACCTGGTTTTGCTGCATCAGATTCAGTAGATCCTGTAGCAGTTGCTGATCTTCCGGCATGGCTTCACGAAAACCTAGTTTGGCACGCATCAGGCGGGCATAGGCCTGTGTGTACTCAGCCTGGTAGTCGTCCAGCACGGTCTTTGCCTTCTCCACCGCCTTATCAGGGTTATCATCACCTTTATCCATAAATAAGGGCAACATGGCCTGGGCCAGGCAGCTTAAATTAAATAAACCGATCTGCGGTTGTTGATCGAAGGCATAACGGCCGTGGTGATCCGAGTGATTACAGATGTAACCGGGCTGGTAACTTTCCATAAATCCAAACGGTCCATAATCGAGGGTCTGGCCAAGAATCGACATGTTATCGGAGTTCATTACCCCGTGGGCGAAGCCGACCGACTGCCACTGCGCAATTAAGTGCGCAGTACGTTGCATGACTTCCCCGAATAATGCCAGGTAAGGGTCCGCGTGTTGTTTAAGTTCAGGGTAGTGATGTTCAATGACATAATCCGCCAGGATTTGAATCTGCGCGAACTGGTTGCGATAGAAAAATACTTCAAAGGAACCAAAACGCACATGCGATGGTGCCATGCGGGTCAGCATGGCACCAGTTTCGATCTTTTCCCGGTAGACTTCGTCATCAGCCCCGATCATTGCCAATGCCCGGGTAGTTGGTATCCCCAATCCATGCATCGCTTCCGAACACAAGTACTCGCGAATCGTCGAACGTAATACCGCGCGCCCATCTCCATCACGTGAATAGGGCGTGAGTCCGCTACCTTTGAGTTGCAACTCCCACTTGCCATGTGTGGCATGGGTCACTTCGCCGAGCATGATCGCGCGGCCGTCACCCAGTTGCGGCACAAAATGACCAAACTGGTGCCCGGCGTAGAGCATGGCGACAGGATCGCTACCCTCCGGCAGGTAACGGGCACTTAACATATCGAGCAATGCCAGCTCCTTCGCGGCATGCTTATCCAGACCGATTAATTTAGCCGCGGCGTGATTGAAGTGAATCATACGCGGTGTGGTTTTAAACGGCGTTGGAGTGACCCGCGAGTAGAAATCCTCCGGTAGGGCGGCAAACGAATTGGTCCAATTCAGGTCTGGGGACCGGCTTTCAGGCGAGTACATTACTATTTTGCTCAACTATTTAAAAGGTCTATTCTAGCCAGAATGAGCCAATAATCCAATGGGCTGAAGAGCCTTTCGCCCAGGGGAAAAGTGTGGAGGAATAGCCTGGAAGGAGCTGCGGAATTAGCTAACGCGGGTATCCAGGGCGACGTCAGCCTGACTCCATGAGCCATGCATTCATTTTCCAATCTTGTCGGTATCTATTCGAAGACATTGTTGCGTAGGGGTATATCAATAAAAGCAAAAGCGGTCTCCAAAATCGATAGTTTGGTCTATATCCGCCCAATTATTCATGTTTTTTAAAGTTTTCAGGCATGCCACCGACACATTAGGTCTAATATAAAAAGATAAAAATGACAGCCCACACCCTGGCTGATTCAATCCAAGTACTTAAAATCAGACCATGGACAGGTGTGTTATCTAAATACTAGGGGATAATATTGAAATACTCGGTTCAGATTGGTTTTGGTGGTGTAATTATTCTGATTTTGTTGCTGATTGGTATCAGTGTTTATCAGACACATGTTGCCAACATCACCGTCACCTCCCTGGTTCAAATCAGTAATGCCAAAATTGAACATGCTAATACCATGCGTGATTCGATTCGTCTAAGGCAAAACAGTCTCGCCACGATGTTCATGCTAGATGATCCATTCGAACTCGATGAAGAGTTGATGCGCTTTTACAATTATGCACAACCGTATCGTCTTGCTCGTGCTGAATTGCTTGAGTTGCCGATGCATAACAATGAAAAGTCGATTCATGATCGACTTTCACAACAGGCGCGCATAGCCCAACCACTGAACGAAAAAGTAGCTGAGTTACTGCAGAGTCATGCTCCGCGCGGCGAGATTAAACAGGCTCTGGAAGAAGCCAAGCAAGCACAGGGGTACTTACTGGAATCACTGGATGAACTGGTGAATTTGCAAAAAACCTATGGTCAGAATGCTTTATCACAGAGTAAAGGCCTTTTTGATAAATCATTATGGTGGATCATTTTTATTGGTATCCTGGTCATGGGGCTGGCGCTGGTTATTGCAGTCATTGTTACCAAGGTTGTTGCCTCAGCGAATCAAAAATTAGTGCAAAGCAATAATGAATTAGCACAGGCCTATGAAAAAGCAGAGTTAGCGACCCGTAGTAAATCTGAATTTCTTGCCAACATGAGTCATGAAATACGCACACCAATTACTGCTATTATCGGGTTTGCAGAAACTTCCTTATTTAGTAGCCAATCGGAATATAAGCGGCAACAGGCAATAAAGATTATTATTCGTAGTGGTAAACATCTGCTTAAGATAATTAACGATATCCTGGATTTATCCAAGATCGAGGCAAACAAGTTAGAAGTTGAACGCTGTGATGTCTCACCCTTTACGATCTTAAAAGAAGTTGAAGATATCATTAAACCGCGCGCTATTGAAAAGGGACTGGCCTTTGGGATTAATTATATTTTCCCACTACCTGATAGTATTCAGACTGATTCCTTGCGTTTAAAACAGATACTCCTGAATTTGTGTTCAAATGCGCTTAAGTTTACCGAATTTGGTCATGTGCATATCAATGTTGCTTATCAAATGGATGATTCCAACCTCGTTATTGAAGTTGTAGATTCAGGAATCGGTATGAATGAAGCGCAGATACAACGTATCTGCCAACCCTTTACCCAGGCCGATTGCTCTATCAGTCGTCAATATGGCGGGACCGGGCTCGGTCTGGCATTGTCCTGCAAAATGGCCAGGGCATTAGGTGGTAACTTAACGGTTTTGAGTCGCGAACAGCAAGGTAGTACCTTTCGACTGGAAATCGATTCCGGCAAAGTAAAACGAAATAAATTTATCTACAGCCAGGACCAGCTACCGAGACAGGAAGATGAGGTCGATATCTCACCCTTGGTGACCACACACTTGACAGGCAGGGTGTTATTGGCCGAAGACAATGAGCTCAATCAGCAGCTTATCACTATTTATTTATCCGAGTTGGCTGTTGATGTCACGGTTGTAGATAACGGCAAGCTTGCGCTGGACAAAGCAACGAGTGAAGAGTTTGATATGATTCTTATGGATATACAGATGCCTATGATGGATGGCCTGGAGGCAACCCAACAATTGCGCGAACAGGGATACGAAAAACCCATTGTTGCGCTGACTGCGAATGCCATGAATGAAGACAAACAAAGATACCTGGCAAATGGTTGCACAG
>JASFLV010000274.1:0-4598 GCA_050117915.1 Thioalkalispiraceae bacterium
TACCAAAGCCTCCCCGGGTAAACCAGTCATCTTGAGTACCCTGGTCGAGGGCGCCTTACGGGCAAGACTGGAAGGGGCAGAGGCTCATGTGTTCGACATTATGGGCGAGTTTCTGACGCCTCTGGAGGAAATCTTCAAGGCCCAGGCGAGCCCCGCCCGCGGCCAGACCCATGGCCAGCAGGAAGATCGCCGCTATCAGAATCGTATGGAAGCGGTCAATTTCGCCCTGGTCAACGATGATGGGGTCACCGACAAGCACCTGGGGCGGGCCGATGTTATTTTAATCGGACCCTCCCGGACCGGGAAAACCCCGACTTCGCTCTACCTGGCCATGCAGTATGGAATCTTTGCCGCCAATTATCCGCTGGTGGAGGAAGATTTCGAGCTCAAGGTTCTACCCGAGATACTGTTACACTACAAAGAACGCTTATTCGGGCTTACCATTCGCCCTGAACGACTCCACGAAATCCGCCAGGCAAGACGGGCCAATAGCGAGTATGCGGCGTTAAAAACCTGCCAGCATGAAGTCAACCAGGTCAACCTGATCTACCAGGAGCACAAGATCCCTTTTTGTGATGTCACCCAGCGTTCTATCGAGGAGATTGCCACCCTGATCCTGCCCAATCTGGCAGGTTCGTCTTGAAAACTGCCCAGTCTGGCCCTATCTAGAGGCCAAACCTGATAAATAGCAAATTCTGAAATAAAAAATTGATTTAGGAGAACGATACCCATGAGTGTGGACACCCAGAAAGAAACCCTGAGTTTCCAGACCGAGGTGAAGCAACTGCTGCACCTTATGATCCATTCGCTGTATTCCAACAAGGAAATCTTTCTACGTGAACTGGTTTCCAATGCTTCCGATGCCTGCGATAAATTACGTTTCGAGGCGCTCAGTAATGCCGATCTCTATGAAGACGATTCAGTCCTGAAGATCCGTGTCGACTATGACAAGGAGAGCAAGACGGTCAGTATCACTGATAATGGAATTGGCATGAGCCGTCAGGAGGTAATGGACAACATCGGCACCATCGCCAGTTCCGGGACAAAAAAGTTCCTTGAAAAACTGACCGGTGACCAGGCCAAGGACGCCAACATGATTGGACAGTTTGGGGTCGGTTTTTATTCATCGTTTATCGTTGCCGATAAGGTGACCGTCGAGACACGTCGCGCCGGACTTGATAAAGGGGAAGGCGTCCGCTGGGAATCAAGCGGTGAAGGTGAGTATAGCATTGAGAATATCGAACTTGGGCAACGTGGTACGACAGTCACCCTGCACTTACGTGATGATGAGCATGAATTTGTTGAGCCCTTCCGCCTGCGTAGCATTATCACCAAGTATTCAGATCATATTTCGATGCCCATCGAAATGCGCAAGCAGGATGATGAAGGTAAGGAAACCGATGAATATGAAACTATTAATAAGGCCTCTGCATTATGGACACGCGCCAAGTCTGACATAACCGAAGATGAATACAAAGAGTTCTACAAAACCGTTGCACATGATTTTGATGAACCCCTTTCCTGGGTACATAACCATGTCGAAGGTACCCAGTCTTACACCACACTCTTTTATGTTCCGAAACGGGCACCGTTTGATCTGTTTGAACGTGACCAGCGTCATGGCATCAAGCTATATGTAAAACGGGTCTTTATCATGGATGATGCTGAACAGCTAATGCCAAACTACCTACGTTTTGTTCGTGGTGTGGTTGATTCGGATGACTTGCCATTGAATGTTTCGCGAGAAATTCTGCAAAGAAACAAACACATCGACAGCATTCGCAGTGGTGGTGTCAAGCGTATCCTTGATGTACTGGAGAAAATGGCCAAGAACGATGAAGACAACTATGCCACGTTCTGGCAAGAGTTTGGCCGTTGTCTGAAGGAAGGTCCGGCCGAAGACTTTGCCAATAAAGAAAAGATTGCCAAGCTAATGCGCTTTAGTTCCACCAAGAATGACAGTGACATACAGGATGTCTCTCTGGATGACTACATTGCACGGATGCAACCTGGCCAGGACAAGATATATTATATTACCGGTGATTCCTATAACGCGATCAAGAACTCACCGCACCTTGAACTGTTCAAGAAGAAAGACATTGAAGTTTTACTGATGTATGACCGTGTTGATGAATGGATGATGTCATATCTGAACGAGTACAGCGACAAGAAGTTTACTTCAGTAGCTAAGGGTGAAGTGGACCTCGGTGAACTTGAGGACAAGGAAGACAAGAAAAAAGAGGAAGAGGCCAGCAAGGACTATAAGGACCTGCTTGATAAGATGAAGAATATTCTGGGTGACAAAGTCAAAGAGGTACGGGTTTCAAGCCGCTTGACTGATTCTCCGTCCTGCCTGGTCGTCGAGGAACATGATATGGCGGTTAGTATGCAGAAACTGCTGAAACAGGCGGGCCATGCACTCCCGGATATCGAGCCTATTCTTGAGATTAATCCGGAGCATATGCTGGTCAAACGCTTGAAAGAGGGGACCGATGACCAGCATTTTAACGACTGGACTCATATCCTGTTTGACCAGGCAATGCTAAGTGAAGGAGGCCAACTGGATGACCCGGCCAGCTTTGTGAAGCGCATGAACGAACTGCTGGCCACCAGCGCTTAGGTGTTTACTCATCTTGTAAATAAAGACAGGCGGCCATAGGCCGCCTGTTTTTTTTGTGCAAGAATAAAGATTGTTTCCTGATTTGTGTGAGCGCGATGGAGTGGATCCTTTTTCCTTTATTAGGCTTGTTGCTTTGGTTGTGGTGGGATGGACTCGCGGCCAAGGAAGTCGCTCATAAAGAGAGCAAGCGCTTGTGCGAAAGTGCAGGGGTCCTGTTTCTGGATGACTCCGTCGCGCTAAGCCGACTCAGACTCTGTCGCCAGCGTAATGGTCGGGTAGGCCTGTACCGACGTTTTGGGTTCGAATTTAGCACCGATGGGGAACAGCGCTATACAGGTTATGTCGACATGTTGGGGGAAAAAATCCTTCAGACCCACATGGATCCCTATCGAATCTGAGAAATAACTCGCAAAATCTGCATTGCGTGCTTAAATATTTGTTAACAATTGTTAAAACGACGATTAATCGTACAATAAATCCCAGATAGGCGGTCTGAATTAGTTGATGGTTGGCTATTGTTGATAATTTATCATTAATATCAATAAGTTATTTTTCTCGCGCGTTTAAAAAACAGGCAGTATAATCAGTTGTAATGACTAACAGGGTATACCTCGATGTGGGATAGAACTTCGCAAGAAAGCCAGTCCAGCGTGAATATGCTGAGTGATCGTCGGCAACGTCGTCGTATTCCATTTCAACGACCGATCCGAATCACTACGCCGCAAGGGGACAAGACGTCGTTAATGTGCCTGGATTTTTCCATGGAGGGCATTGGTTTCCTTTCGGCGGAACCGCGTGATATTGGGGAAATCATCCGTGTCTCGATGAATATCGGAAATAACGGTCGGACCCACGTCCTGGATGCCATTGGTGAAGTTGTCCACCGGCGTTATAAGGATCAAAAGTTTTACGTTGGCATGCGTTTCTATCGTAACAAGTAATGCCACTCTAATTGACGCTTAGTCTTTCTCCAAGAAGCGACAAGTTAAAGCCGCCTGAAAAGGCGGCTTTTTTTTTGCACTGGAAAAAGTGAGAGTCCTAACCAATAAGATTTGAAGCAATAATGAGTGCGACCATGACACCTAGCAGGACCAACACGGTGTAACCAACCCGGATACCCATTTGCTTGTCTTCTATATTCATATTCTCCTCCAGTTAGTGCAGCAATTAATTGATAGCTACTTTACCGGTCTGTTGAGTCAGACGATTTGATCTGGATCAATAATAACCATGTGAACAGTACGTGATTATTCTGACTAATTTGCTCAGGTGCTGGCCTGCATTAGGTGCAGCGTGGGTCGAGATACCTGATTAAAAAAGTGGCAAATGAATCCCATCATCCTTTTAAGTTTCTTTTCTTGGTTGCCGACATATCCTAAGTCTCCAAATTAAAAGAAAACGGCCCGAGCATAACAACAGATGGATGCAAACCTGATTAACCCGATACTTACCACGATGGTAAATGTGTTGAGTACCATGGCGCAGCTACAACCAAGTATGGGAAAACCAACACTCAAGGAAAGCGACGCGGCATTGGGGGAAGTGACTGGAATGATGAAAATGCAAAGTCCACAAATGAACGGCTCGTTTTCGATTACCTTTACGGCACCGGCGATACTGGATATTGCCAAACGGATGCTCGGTGAAGAAATCACCGAAGTCAATGATATGGCCAAGGATCTGGCAGGTGAAGTGACCAATATGGTGGTTGGTGGCGCGAAGAATATTTACGTCGAACAGGGTTATGACTTTAATATGTCGACCCCGAACATCCTTGCCGGCAAGGATCATAAAGTTGAACATGGTTGTTCAGGAAAAACCATTGTCTTACCTTTTGAGGCGGGTGGACATCAGTTCTTTGTCGAGATGTGTTTTGACGAATAACTGCGATTGACTAGTCAGAGGAATAAGGTTTGCGGGTTTTCTGCCAGCCAATGCACCCAATCAGGAATATCCCTTGGTTTTTCTGGTTTTCTAT
>JASFLV010000275.1:0-4581 GCA_050117915.1 Thioalkalispiraceae bacterium
TTCTTCCTTTTATCATAGAAAAAAATTACAATATCTGAATGAAAATTACCGGCAATATCAATAAACTCAGGACTGAACTTGTCTCACCGGTCAACTATTCATTACCGATTAATCAGGAATTGGTCCCGATGAATGACCTGATCGGTCAGTCTGTATCGCTGACTTTTGAAGGCGAGATTAACTGTATTAATTGCGGGCGGAAAACCAAAAAAAGTTTTCAACAGGGCTATTGTTATCCTTGTTTCCAAACACTTGCCGAATGTGATTCCTGTTTAATCAAGCCGGAACTCTGTCACTACCATCAAGGTACCTGTCGTGAGCCGAAGTGGGGTGAAGAACATTGTTTTCAGGATCATTTTGTCTATCTGGCGAACACCTCTGGCTTGAAAGTCGGTATAACACGGCAGACCAACATTCCTACCCGTTGGATGGATCAGGGGGCAACCCAGGCCTTACCTATTTATCGTACCCGAGATCGATTATTGTCTGGCAGAGTAGAAGTGATTTTAAAACAACACGTGGCTGATAAGACCGCCTGGCAGCGTATGTTGAAAGGTGAACCGGCTGCTGTTGACCTGGCAGCAGAACGGGAGCGCCTGCATAAAGAGTGCGAAACAGAGTTAAAAGATGTCTTAGTGGCAGACGGTGATGATGCAGTAACCTTTCTGGCCAAGGAAAAAATAATTGAAATCAATTACCCGGTCGATCAATACCCGGAGAAGGTCAAATCATTTAATTTTGATAAAGTCTCTGAGGTGTCAGGTTGTTTGATGGGGATTAAAGGTCAGTATCTTATATTAGATACTGGCGTATTAAACATTCGTAAGTTCTCTGGCTACAAACTTACACTCGACTATTAACCAGGTAATACTACTCACTCTTATCATCAGGCTTAAGCTTGGAACGTGGATGTGCCTGGTCATATACATTAGCAAGATGCTGAAAGTCCAGGTGTGTATAGATCTGGGTAGTATTGATATCAGTATGACCAAGCAATTCCTGTACAGCACGCAAGTCGCCACTTGATTCCAACATATGCGAGGCAAACGAATGTCGCAGCATATGCGGATGCAGTTGAGTCGGTAGTGCCTGTTTCTGGGCCCAATACCGCATCCGTTGTTGCACACCCCTTGCCGAGAGTCGCTTACCCTGCTGGCTTAAAAATACAGCATCGACCTGTTTCTCCGGGTTGCGTACTTTTAGCCAGGCCCGAAGTGCATTAATCGCTTGTTTGCCGATGGGAAGGACACGTGTTTTATTGCCCTTACCTGTAACGGTTACCAATCCCTGTTTCAGATCAAGTTGCTCCAGGTTGAGATTGACTAACTCCGACAGACGCAGGCCTGATGAATAAAACAGTTCCAGAATCGCCTTGTCACGTAATGCAAGTGGTGTGGTCTCAGTAATCGTTAACAGGTGCTGTACCTGATCGACATCAAGGGTCCGGGGTAACTTACGGCCTATCTTTGGTGCACGCACGTCTTTGGCGGGATTAATTTTCAGACACTGCTCCTCGATGAGAAAGTTAAAAAAACTACGAATTGCACTGAGTTCACGCTGTATCGACTTGGCATGAATTTGTCGTCGGTGCCGCTGGGCGACATAACTTGAAACATGCGATTCATTTATATCCGCCACTTTTGTTACATGTAACTCAGCAAGATGTTGTGCGAAGCGTTGTAAGTCACGCCCATAGTTATTCAGCGTATGCGGGGATAGCTGTCGTTCATGCTTGAGTTTGTGGAAGAAGCGATCGAGTTCCTGTTGAGCGATCGAATTCATGTAAGACTCAGTGCTATTCCTTGCTCTGTGTAGTTGATTGCCTGTCAATATCCAGGGTCCTTTTCAGGACGCGAGCCAGAATATTCCCTATCTGTGAGAGAAATAATGTGCCCATATCTGCGCTGAAACGGTCGCGCTGGTGACTGCCAATTGCAAGCATACCGTAGCAGGTTTTGGAGTTTTCACTCTCGACCAATGGAATCAGGGCCGCGGAGGCAATTTGCCCGGCTTCGTCACTGAATAAGGATTCCAGCTGTCCATGTTTGAGTTGTCCACAGGCAGGGCGCCGTTCTTTAATAATTTTTTCAAAGGCGCCTAACACCGGTTCGCTCCAGTCGATAACATCCGGGCGCGCAGCCAGGCTCGGGTGGCCGGTGTTAAACAGGCGTACCACTACAGTGTCGGCATTAAAGTCTTTACTCAGCCGGGTTTGAACAATATCTAGCACATCATCCAGGTCTTTTGCATCGAGTAAAGCCAGGATGAGTTGATTAATCTGTGCATTTAATTTCTCATTGGCTTGTGCGTTAGCGATGAGATTATTGAGGCGCCTCTTGTGAGATTCTTTTTGTTCTCTGAGTATTTGTACCTGACGTTCAACCAGAGAGACTGCCCCCTGGTGTTCGTGGGGCAGGATCATGCTTGCCAGTAATTCCCTGTGGCGTTCAAAAAAATCCGGGTTGTCCCGTAGGAACTTCACCACGGATTTCTCCATGTCATCGATGAGTGGCTTGTTGGTATTATGTTGCGTACTCATATTTCAATACTCCCCTCAAATACAGTGTTTGCCGGTCCGGTCATCATTACTGGCTGTCCCTCACCCTGCCAACTTATTATAAGTGTACCACCTGAGAGCTGAACTTGAACCTTTTCAGAGAGTAATTGCCATTGTCTTCCCAGTACCACCGCGGCGCAGGCACCGGATCCACAGGCAAGTGTTTCACCCACACCACGTTCATAGACACGCAATTTGATCAAGTTTTGATCAACGATCTGCATAAAGCCGGCGTTAACATGCTGGGGAAACATCGGGTGAGCTTCAATTTGTGGGCCCAGGGTGTCGACCGGTGCGGACTCAATATCTGCGACTTGCATAACCGCATGGGGGTTGCCCAGGGCCACTGCGCCGATCTCCACGCTCTCATTCTCCAGTTCCAGTCGGTAGTGACTCGCCCGCTGCTTGGCCAGAAACGGGATGTTTTCAGGTTCAAACTCAGGGACACCCATGTTG
This sequence comes from Thioalkalispiraceae bacterium, assembly GCA_050117915.1. Lineage (GTDB taxonomy): Bacteria > Pseudomonadota > Gammaproteobacteria > UBA6429 > Thiohalophilaceae > SZUA-24. Next base: position 3,014 of record JASFLV010000275.1, read on the forward strand.
ACCGTAACCTGGTTTTCGTTATCAAGCGACAGGATCAATTTGCCAGAGCGGGTCTTGACCGGGATTTCACGATTCTGGGTGAGTCCTTTTTCATGTACAAAACGCGCAAAACAGCGCGCGCCATTGCCGCATTGCTCGACCTCTTCACCGTTGGCATTAAAGATGCGGTAATTAAATAAAACAGAACTATCTTCAGGTTTTTCGACCAAAAGTAGCTGATCGCACCCAATTCCGAAATGTCGGTCGGCAATTTGACGGATTTGCTCAGAATTGAGTTTGATTTGCTGGTTGATTCCATCAATCACCACAAAATCATTACCCAGGCCTTCCATTTTGCTAAAGTGAATGTACATAAACTTTCTGGCAGATTGGTCGATAGATTATTTATCTTCGAAATTACAGATACTTAGAGACAATAGCAAGAATTATATGATGACTCAAAGTAAGTGGGAGTGTCCGGGGACCAGATATTCTGCGATTTTTCCAATTGCAGGCCTGCTTCTGTTGTCTTTGTTGTTGACCATCCTCTCCGCAGCTAGCCACGCGAGTGAAAAATTAAGAGTCGGCTGGGTCTATGCAATGGGTAACACACCTCTGCTGGTGGCCAAGTACAATGGTTTCTTGCAACAACAAGGTATCGATGTCGAGCTGGTTGAATTCGATTCAGGACCGTTGATTAAACGGGCACTGGAAGCGGATGACCTTGACCTTGCCTATATAGGCATGCCTGCCATGGCGCGCGCTGTTGCCGATGGGACAAAATTGAAAATTGTTGCCAAGGTCAACTATGGGAATGGTGCCCTGATTGTTCGCAAAGACAGCTCGATAAGAAAGCTGGCAGACCTGAAAAACAGGCGCATTGCCGGGGTACGTAAAGGCAGCGGCATGGATGTGTTATTACGAGGGTTTATTCTCAAAGAGCTGGCGAAACTGGATCCAGAACAGGATGTTTCGATCCTGCACATGCAGACAAAAATGATGGATGCATCGGTTAAGCATGGCGTCGTGGATGCTGCCTTTACCTGGGAGCCTTTCATCTCTCTCGCAGTGTTAACCGGCCATGCGCGGGTGCTTCTGGATACCAATGAAGCGATTCCCAATCACCCCTGGTACGTGATTGCGGCCAGGGAATCTACCCTCAGTGAAAAACGGGAAGATGTCTACCATTTATTACGAGCGCACCGCCGGGCGGTCAGGTATTTGCGATCCGATACCTCGGCAGGTCTATCATTAATTATTGATACATTTAACCTTGAACAGGCAGTCAAGTACGCCACTAATAAAGTCCTGGCAGAAGAAGTAGTGTTCGAGGCACGTAAACGCCTCGGTTGGGAGTGCCAGTTCCGTCAGCGCGACAGGAAGTTTTTACAGAAGATGATCGACTATTCGCAGGACCTGGGTTATATCAAAAAAAGGATGCATGCGGATGATCTCATCGATCAACAGGCGATTGAATTCCTAAGCGGCCTGGATCAGTGATTTAGTCTGGTAGTAAATGCTCATTGGCAAACAGCGATTCAACCGTTTCCCGCTCACGAATCAGGTGAGCCTTCTCTTTGTCTACCATT
>JASFLV010000276.1:0-4536 GCA_050117915.1 Thioalkalispiraceae bacterium
CGCAGTGCCGGTAATACGTGCCTTAAGCACCAGCTTATCATCACTGCTGCGGATGATATCCTGTAAAAAATCAAAGCGTAATTTTGATGATTGTGCTGTATTCAGTCCAACCCAGAATTCATCGCCGCTGGTTAAGGGAGTTTTGTAATCAAGCTCGGCACGTACAACGACCAGGTTAATGTGCTGACGAGTGAGCTCAGCAAAGTCGATCCCTGATGCAAGTAAAAATTCATGTCGGGTGTGTTCCAGGTAATTCTGGTAAACACTGTTATTAACTACACCTTGCAGGTCACATTCGTAATCGCGGACCTTGAATTCCAGTTTAAATTTGTATTCCATTGAGACTTAGTCAGGGGCCGGATGATTAATGACAGTGATGGGATCGGTAAACAATTTGGAATTTGGTATCAAAATCTTATCCCCTGATCCATCCAGTTGTGTGTAACGCAAATCTATACTAACAACTTTACCTTCAAAGCCAGCAATCTTGATCCTGTCGCCAGTGACAAAGGGTCTGTACAACATAATCAAAACCCCCGAGAGTAAATTGGAGATCGTGTCTTTTAGGGCGAAGCCTAGAGCAAAACCGGTTAAGCCGAGCCCAGCAACAAGCGCAGTGATGTTAATCCCAAAAGTGCCAAGTGCGGTTATGCTGGCAACAATAATGATAGTGATACGGCTGGTGCTTCTCAATAGTGAAGCCAGGCTACTATCCAGTTTCAGTCGTAGCTCGGCAGAGTTGATTGCTTTTTTTAGAATGATAGACAATATAAAAAAGCCAACCAGAATAACAATGACTCCCAGTAGGCGTGGAAGCCAAAGCGTGGTTTCGCTGAGTATTTGATCAAGCAAATTTTCCATGTTGTGAAAACCGGTTTCAGGTTGATTTTGACTTATTCTAACTTTCTCTCGTTTAAAAAGAAAAACAGGATAGAGTATATGCTAAATATTACGGTAAAATGACCGATAACGTCTATAATTACATGAAATCCTTATGGTTTGGATGTAGCTATGGATGCAATCATTCTCTCGCTCCTGGGTTGGCTGAATCTCTACACGGATTACGATACCCACGTAAATTTGCCCAACATTGTCATTACTGAAAAAGCGAACATGTGCCGTTCTTATGGTATCAAGGATGCGGGTACCTGTGAGGCGACAAAGTTGAAGGGCTTTTACAACGAAAGCGTTACCATTTACCTGCACGCAAACTTTAATCCACAAGATCTTCAGGATCAGTCACGCTTGCTCCATGAGCTTGTCCATTATGTGCAGTGGCATAATGGTGTCGATGAAAGTGCCTGTTGGGGGGCGCTGGAAGTTGAGGCGTATAACCTGCAAGATGAATGGCGGATCCAGAATGGAATGGCAGACATAACCGATCCCTTCAAGTTAGTTATGCTTGAAGCGGCATGCGATGATGCATGAACAGGCAGTCTCATGCCGTGACTGCTAGCAAAACACCAACACCGATCATGACACAGCCGGCGGCTAGATGGAGCAGGTGCCTCCAGCTTGAACCATAGAACAGCATGCTGGTCCGGTCAGCAAGCCAGGCATAAAGCAATTTAGTGAATAATATGGCGAATCCCGCAATTGAGATAACAGTGAGTGTGTCTATGATGCTGAACCGTGCCAGCTGAAAAAGGGCCGGAAACACTGCCAGGTAAAACAGAATTGCTTTTTGGTCTCCCAGCGTAATAAGCAGGCCTGCAACAAAACTTGAAGTAAAAGTAGCCGCATATTTTTTTTCTGTATTATCTATATGTGCTATTTTCTCCTGTGGTGTACGTAACAGGAGAATGCCAAGCCACATAAGATATAGAGCACCAATATATTTTATCAGGTAAAAATGCTGTTCGAGGAGACCGGACAACAGGCTGAGCCCATAAATAGCCAGTAGAATAAAAATAATATCGCCCAGCAGGATACCGAGACTGACAAACAAGCCGTGGATGAAGCCATAGGTAGCGGAACGGGCTGTGACGGTTAATACGCTGGCACCAGGTATCGCGGCCCCGATCAGCATGATGCTGAATAGAGAGATGATGCTTTGCGTTGAGAGAGAGGTTTCCACTGGCAAAAATATTTTGATACTGTTGCCAGTCAGAATAGCATAGATAAGATAGTTTCTGCTGTTAGATCAGAATAATAAAAAAAGGGGCAGTAAAGACTGCCCCCTTTTCGTGAGATTAGACAAATTAAATTTCGAATTTGCCTTTAAGCTTTCTCGCAACGCCGATGCCCTTGATGCGTACATACTTGGGCATGCCATCTTTATAAGGTGGATAATCTTCACCTTTGATTAATGGTTCCATGTAGGTACGACAGGCCTTGGTAATGCCAAAGCCATCTTTAGTGATGAAGTTTTCAGGCATCATCTTCTCAACGTTGGCCACCTTGCTTAGATCAGCCATGCCGACTTTCCACTTGAAGGGCTTGTTGGAGATACGATCAACCGTTGGCATCACCGAGTTGTGACCCTGTAGTGCAAACTGAACCGCGGCTTTACCCATGGCATAAGCCATCTCTACGTCGGTCTTGGAGGCAATATGACGTGCTGCACGTTGCAGGTAATCCGCAACCGCCCAGTGATTCTTCAGGCCCAGTTCTGACTGGATCATCTGACTGATTACCGTCGCCGCGCCACCTAGCTGGCTATGACCGAAAGCATCTTTCAACCCGCTTTCTGCCAGGAAGCGACCATCTGGCCAGTGCACGCCTTCTGATACAACTACCGAACAATAACCATGCTTCTCAACATTCTGCTTAACCTTGGCCAGGAACTTCTCCTGGTTAAATTCAATTTCAGGGAACAGGATCACCGTTGGGATCGGCGTATCTTCTGTAGATGCCAGCCCACCGGCTGCGGCAATCCAGCCAGCATGACGACCCATGACTTCAACAATAAAGACCTTGGTTGATGTCTTGGCCATAGAGGCAACATCGAAAGAGGCTTCACGAGTTGATACGGCAACATACTTGGCAACCGAACCAAAACCAGGACAGTTATCAGTGATCGGCAGATCGTTATCCACCGTCTTGGGGACATGAATCGCCTGGATTGGATAACCCATTTGCTTAGACAGTTGCGAGACTTTGTAACAGGTATCCGCTGAGTCACCACCGCCGTTATAGAAGAAGTAACCGATGTTATGTGCCTTGAAGACCTCGATCAGGCGCTCATATTCACGACGGTTTTCTTCGAGCGATTTCAGTTTGAAACGGCAGGACCCAAACGCACCGGATGGAGTATGCCGCAATGCCTTGATGGTGGCAGCCGATTCTTTTGAAGTATCGATCAGGTCTTCCGTCAGGGCCCCGATGATACCGTTCCGACCAGCATAGACTTTACCGATCTTGTTACTCTTGCGTGCAGCTTCGATCACGCCGGCAGCGCTGGCATTGATCACCGCGGTTACACCACCTGATTGAGCATAGAAAGCATTCATCGGTGGAACCTTAGGCTTGGCCTTGCGCTTGGCTGTTTTCTTCTTCGCCGGCTTTTTCTTCGCTACTTTTTTCTTGGCAGCTTTCTTTTTGGTCTTCTTTTTTGCTGCCTTTTTCTTGGTTACTCTCTTTTTAGCGACTTTCTTCTTTGCCGCTTTTTTCTTTGCCTTCTTTTTCGTAGCCATTAATTACTCTCCATTAAGCTAGTATTTAAATGTTTAAAGATTAATTTTGTTAAGAACGTTGCCGTTCCTTTTCCTCATATTCTTCCTGTGACTACACCAGGCTGACGACGCAGTCATGCAGGTTGTCATCACGTTTTTTATGTATTGAGACATTCGGTTAAGGCTGGAATCGCTGGATTCAGGCGAATTTCCACACCGGCCAGCGGTACCTCTATGTCACGGCCATACCGCTCTTGCAATGTGACCTCGATCAGGCTCACTTCGTCGTTGTTAAAATCGGGCGGACGCTTATTTGACATAACTATTCATTGCTTCCATCAAAATTTGGGTTGCAAAGGATACTCGATCACGCCAATAAATGCATGCTTATCCGGCACGGAATTTTAGGTGAAACACTTCAGGAAGATGTCATTTTACCGCATAAAAACAGGACTATTTTAGTGTGTGGGGGAGTCTGGATTTTTGCTCTTTTCCAGTTGCGTAATGCGCACCGCCAATCGGGCTGTATCATCACGCAGGGTCTCGACCGCCTGGTAAAAGGCTTCAACCTCCTCCTTGCTGGGGAGCGTCTGTACTTCTTCCTGCAGGTATTCGCGACCATTTTCCATTGTGCGTTCACGACTACTGCGCCACCAGGCCGCCATTTCACGGATCGCGTGACCGGCTTTATGGGCAATGACGTCACCAGCAACACGCGAGAAATGCTCTTCCCAGTCGATATCCATATTCTCAAGCAGTCTTTTGAAACGCTGCCCTAACTCTACGTCGCCACGAATGCTGACTTCACCGGCGAACATGACCTGTGTGTCATTCAAAATGGTGAGTCTGGCCAGGGAGACCGGGCGACCGGAAATGGTCGTATCCGGCTCCCCTGCGTAGTGACTCATGATCGTTATGCCAT
>JASFLV010000277.1:0-4476 GCA_050117915.1 Thioalkalispiraceae bacterium
GTTGCATTGGCGATAACAACGGCTGATTGAAGTTTATCACCCAGTCCTTTTTGCTTTGCTAGTTCTGTTACTCGCCTTTTCACCATCTGTTCTACATCAAGCTGAACAACAGGATTCATCGTTGTAAAAATTCTTAAACCATCCGAGCTTAACTTTGATTCAGGATAATATTCCCGTAATTGCCGCTTAACCAGATCAAGAAAGGCAGGGAATTGACGTGAGGTTGATTGTCTCTTGTTTAAGATATTGAGTGCCAAGGTTTTTGTTCTGGCATGGAGTTCAGTGCTAATCACCTTTTGTTCAAGCAAGGCGTCAAGAATAAGATTGCGTCGCTTTTTAAGTCGTTGTGGATGACGATCCGGGTGGTAATATGAGGGGCCTCTGATCAAGGCTACCAGTGTTGCAAGTTGATTTAGCTTAAGCTGGTGAATGGGCTTGCCGTAATAATACTGGCTTGCCAGGCCAAAACCGTGTATTGCTCTTGCACCGTCTTGCCCAAGATAAATTTCATTGATATAGGCCTGCATGATTTCTGATTTGTCGTAATGAAAATCGAGCAATACGGCCATAATAACTTCATTAAACTTTCGCCATAATGTTCTCTCATTCGACAGGTAAAAATTCTTGACCAACTGCTGGGTAATTGTACTACCGCCCTGCACAGATTTACCTGCACGTATGTTGGCTAAAAAAGCACGTCCGATTGCCATCGGATCAACACCATAGTGTTCATAAAATTTCCTGTCTTCGATGGCAACTAATATCTCCGGCAACAACTCCGGAACATCGGCCAGTGAAACCAGTTTTCTATCTTCTTTTTTCAGCGGATATATTCCACCAATTAAAACCGGATCAAGCCGAAGTAATGCAATGTCAGTGTTATTGTGCGTATTTTTAATTGACGCGATCTGCCCACCTGAAAATCTGACTTCGATAGGTTGTGAAGACTCTTTTACATCCCAGAAGGTAAAGGAGCGGGTGAAAATTCTGAACACATCACCATGGCGCTGAAACATACCCGCTTCTGATGGTGTATACGCATAACGATAGTTGAGTAAATTGAGTTCACGTTCAAACTCAGCGGGACTGAGCCTCAAGCCCTCATAGAGCTCCAGGGGGCGCGCGTAAACCTGAGCCGGTAAGGCCCAACGCTTGTCTTCAAACTGTCCGCGCACCACAAAATCCAGATAAACTGTGTAGCCCACAAATATGATCAACCCAACCAGTATTAGACGTCGCCACGGTATATGCCCCAGCCCCTTAACTAATCGGTTTTTGTGTGATTTATTTGGCTTGCCAGACTTTCCGGACTTTTTGTTACGATTGACCCTGCGGGTAGATTTCTTTTTTGGATTACGTTTACGTGTTGGACGCCGCGCCATACTTCACCTCGTTGACTCACGCTATTTTAACGTAAGTTCAACCTTTAGAGGGGTATGATTTTGCAAATTAGTAAATAGCTCAATAACCACAACTCCGGAGGAGTTGGCAGTAACAATTAAACAGTGGATGCCTGCGATGGTCTTTAAGCCATTTCATCAAGGATAGGATGCTGCTCGATAGGTAAATTGGCCATATAGGCCCGGCTCATCGGGTGACTCCTGTTATGTGGTGAAAATCTCGCTTTCTGCGCCTGCCTGGCATCTTCGCGACGCGATTCTTTCACGGTCTTAATCAGGTCTTCAGCCAGTTCAGCGGCTTTACTCTGCGGGCCAAAACTCTCCCTGGCAAGATGTTCATGGCGTCTCTGACTGGTATCGCTGGCAGCCTGCTGACGTTCCTGGCGCTGCTGGGCCACGCCCCTTTGCTCGAGGCGATTCGCCTCCCGTTGCTGCACACGTTCATTCTGTACAGCCTGCTCACTCCCTCTTTGAGTATCAGGGCGCAAGTTACCCTCAACAGAGGGGGTAACCTGTCGCTTAAAGCTGGTTTCTGAGGTTGTGGCTATGGTATCTAACATGGGTCTGCACCTGGTCAATTTATCGACAATCCGTCTAAACCCTGTATATTTGTAGTGTAATAGTGCGACGCGGATCACGTAATTTTAATCATGAAATAACATTAAGATAATTAATTTACTGTCTGTTTTTATTGAATAATTTGCCACCAGATATGGAGTCAGCTAAACTATTTTGAATAAGCACCGAAAAAGATTGTGATATGCGAATTTTTCTTTCTCAATGGTTTGCTCGACTGGCGTTATTGGCGGCGATGGTAAGCATCGGCGCCTGTAGTAGTAGCCCGAAAAACCATTCCTTGCAGAATAACAATTCCCAGGGGAAAGCAGAAAGCGTTGTGCGCGTTGCGGAATCGATGTTGGGGCGCCCTTATAAGTATGGTGGCGTATCACCCAGCAGTGGTTTTGACTGCAGTGGCCTGGTTTATTACTCGCACCGCAGGCATGGTATCAGCCTGCCGAGGACCTCCTATGCGCAGTACAAGGCCAGCCACCCCATCCCCCGCAATAACCTGAGACGTGGAGATTTACTGTTTTTCCGCATCTCGGGCAAAATCTCCCATGTGGGCATCTATCTGGGGAAAAACCGCTTTATCCATGCTCCTTCCTCAGGTAAACGGGTCTCCATCGCCCGACTCAACTCGCGTTACTGGAGTCGACGATTCATCCGAGGTGGCCGCATTGGCTTATAGCCATTTTGTCGTCTGATAGCGACATGATCTGTACCATTCTGGCGAATTTCATGCAAATCCTCCCTGATTGATTGCTCCTTGCCCAGACCGGGCAAAAATATCAACAAAAAAAGCTGCCAGAACAAGTATTTGCCATTCGCAGTTGAACAATTTCTGGATATACTTATTCGTTCTATTTATATTTAAACTATGGAGAAAGTGGTGAAAAACAAACCACTCAAAATTGCCAAAGCGTTAAGGCAAGTGAGCATGTGGGTACACCCGGAAGGGCTGGTCAGCGGCGCCATCTTCGTCACAATAGGTGAAGAAAGCGGAACCCAGGAAGATCCCCGCTATGTGCTCAATGACGAATCGCCTTTCCTGGTTCTAAAGCGGGATAATCCCGATGAACTCAGATTTTATAATCGGGCTTCGATTATTCGGGTCGAATATGAAGGCTCAAAACCAGAAGGTAAAAAGTACACTCACCTTTCGTGCCGTGTACACATAATGGATGGCTCTGTGCTCGATGGAGATATAATTGAAGTATTACCGAATGATAGAGAACGGCTCTACGATTACCTGAATCAGGGGCAGGAAAGATTCGTTCGGCTATACACGTCAGAAAGCCAAATTTGTATGGTGAATAAATCGTATATCATTCAGGTAACTAATCGGTAGCATAAATAAATAGCAAGGTATCATGAGCCTGTTAAACGGTTTTAAAGTTAATAAAGCAATTGACGTACTTCTGGATTCGGATAACCCGAAAGATCCTGAAGTGGTGGTCGCCTATTCAAAACTTAAGCAAATTGGCCGCCCGGCAGTCCCAAAGCTGATCGACGCTCTGCTGGATGCCCCTGGCAACCCGCTGATTGAAAATCTACTGACTCTATTACTGGATAACAAATCATTACACGAGTATATCGATGCGCTAACAGAACCTGATCGTCACCTCGTACAAAGCATTGCAAAAATTCTGGTCAAAGGTAATAACTACGATGCTAACAATTTACTAAAACTGCTTGATGATCCGGAAATCCCAAAAAAGATTTTACTGCAGATTTTGACAGAGAAAAAATCGCGACTGAATGTTAAAAAAGTTGTTGCGCTGCTTGAGAACCCTGACAAGAATAAAAGAAATTTAGCATTTCACTTAGTCCAGGCTGTTGCCAGTGAAGAAGCAATCCCCTATCTGATCCACTATGCAGAAGATCCAGACGTTTCAATACGCACTCAAACCATCAAGACTCTTTCGCAATTCAAGAACGAAACCATACGTAATGTTCTGATCAGAGCATTGTCAGATTCAAACAAACTGGTCAGACAGGTTGCACTGGATGGAATTAGTCAGCTCGGCATGGAAGTCTCAGCTCAAAAAGTAATTCCACTGCTTCGCGACCCGGATATGACTGTCCAGGCTAAAGCCATTGAAGCACTGATACGAATCAACGATCCAAACACAGTTAATTATCTGATCGAAATTCTCAATGATGATTCTGAGTACATCCGTCGAGCCGCTGTTGAAGTCCTGAATGAAGTTGCCGATCCACGCGCGATCAAGAAGCTTCTCAATGCAATGCGAGACTCGGATTGGTGGGTACGAGTGCGCGCAGCCGATGCACTCGGCTCTATCGGTGGACCCCGTGTTGTCGAAGCGATCATCACTCTACTTAGCGATGAAGATGAATTCCTGCGTCGCACCGCTGTAGAGATACTTAACTCAGTCAAAGATGAACGTGCCTATTTCTATCTGGTTCAGGCTCTAAATGATGAAGACTGGTGGGTACGCGAGCGTGCTGTCGATGCACTGGGCAACATGGCCGACCCGCGCGCTATCCCGGAGCT
>JASFLV010000278.1:0-4444 GCA_050117915.1 Thioalkalispiraceae bacterium
ACGCGCCCTGGAACTGGTGCAGGGATTGATCGCGATAAATTTGCCCTGTTTAAAGTTGTTACGGATATTTTCATAATCTTTCGCACGGGGTAGACCCCACTCAATCACATCCTGTTTGATCCCCAGCGCATGTGCGAACTCCAGGAAACTATCAAGTACATGTTGACGAGTTGATTTGGGAGTAATGCGATGATTGATGAACAGGCCATGCAAATTTTTTGAACGGGTCTTATCAAAACCTAACTTGATTGGTGCCTTGACGGCGCGACTGGCCAGGTTGGCGCGTAACGAGATTTGCATGTGCAACAGTACATCAAAAGCGCGACCTTTTAATTGCTTGCGCAGCTGACGATAAGCAGCCCGTCCCTGCGATTTATCAAAGACAATAAATTCAATCTCCGGGATCCTGTCCACCAGCTGGGCCTCCAGCTTGCCGATGATCCAGGTGATTCTGGTTTCCGGCCATTGCTGCTGGATACTGCGAATCACGGGTAAGACATGGGTGACATCCCCCAGTGCCGATAAACGTAAAATACAAATACTCTCGGGGGCTTTTTCAAGAGGCAGCGACATTAGTTCACTTTTATATTCGAGGTATTATTTTTTATGTTTTCCAGGAAAGCCGGGACGTTTTCCGCGGGACAGAAAATGTATTCCTGTTGATAGTCGATACCGACTTTATCGTAATCACTGATCAGGCTGAGTGCCATGGACGTTTTATCGATACCAAAGATACGGTAGTCCAGGTCTTTAAATAGCTCGCACATTTCATTTTTGCGCTGAATACGATTTGCGTCATTTCCGACGTCCAGGATTTCACTATACACATAGGGTCGGTATTTCTTCAGGGTCTCTACCAGGCCACGTAGTACATAGATCTCCGCTTCCTCTACATCGATTTTGATCACTGAAATCGCGTCCAGTTCGAATCTTGGTAAAAGGTCATCTCCTTTCATCACCAGCACATCAAACGAGTAGGCCATGCTCTTGCCCTGGTGGTGTTCGGCGACCAGCGAGCCGGTTTCATCACCGATCTTGCTGGCATAAAAACGGGTAAGGTCTTCGTGTTCGGCCAGGGCAATGGGAATCACTTTAGCGTGTTGAAAATGATTCAGGCGAATCAACTCCTGGGTATAGAGCAGGCAGGAAGGATTCGGTTCAAAACCAATATAGGGGACATCTTTTGAAATCAAACGCAGCTTGACTAAATAAAGTCCGACATTGACTCCGATATCGATCACGGTCCCCGGCTTGGTGCTGACAAAGGCATTCAGGCAATCGCCCATCCAGGTTTCCGCCGGGACGATATAACCCCCGTTCTTTACCCCGTAAACAACCGGCACCGTCAGCGGCATCCCAAAATAATCGGATTTGACCTTCTTTAAATAGATTTTCGAGAGGCCAGCAACCAGCTCACGTTTCAATTTTCTTAAGGTGCGGTTCATCCATGAAAGTCTATGCGCTATTTGGGGGTATCGCAAGCCACTGAATCAGTAGGACTAATCCTGGGCCCAATACAGGACTGGGTATGCCGCGGGTTCACAGTTCTGTAACTAATATTGGATTATTGTGGTTATGTTGCTAAACTTGCGCGATGCATACATGGCGGAACAATTTACCTCCTTGTCGAGCGACGATTGGCTTATTGATCGTTGCGGTATTGTTTTCGTCAATATTTCAGGCGCACATGCATATTCATGAGAGTGGCGTGCATGAATCCCATAACCATCATGCTATCGATGTGCATGTTTATAACCAGTTGGCCGATCAGAACCACCATGATGACGCCAAAGTGATTGATTCAAGCCCTGCTGGGATTATTAAAAATCAGCTTAACAAAGACCTTATTCCGGTCTTTGCCATTTTCCTGTTCAGTTTCTTTGTGACCGTGCTGCTCAAACAGACCGGCCTGTTGCGCTATCGTCGACTCACCTGTCATGCCGCTTCCAGATACCGGCATTTTGTACCCTTCCTGCGTGCCCCTCCCGGGCAATAACACTCTTCCAGTAAATTGATTGGTCATGCTCCCCGTCAAGTATGCGGGTGACGTTGCTGGCCGCATTAACATATTTTTTAACCAAGCTTGATCGGTGATTGAATCCCGAAGAAGGTATCCAATGCGATATATAAGATTTTTTTGTCTCACACTGACATTGGTTCTGCCCATGCCAACAACGCTGTTGGCAGAAACAAGTCTCCTGACCCTCGATAGAGTGATCGTACAGGTTCTGGAAAACAACCCAGAATTAAAACTCAATGACTATGATGCGTTGAGTGCCGCGGCACGGATTCGTGCTGCCCGGCAGACACCACCAGTACACTTGAATGTTGAGCTGGAAAATTTTGCTGGCAGTGGCAGTCGTAAAGGTACTGATGCACTGGAGACGACATTAAGTTTGTCGAAAGTCTTTGAGCTGGGTGATAAGGCTGACCTGCGTGGGGAAGTGGCACAACATAATGCCAAATTAGTCACGAATCACCAGGAGGCAAGACGCCTGGATATTATTGCGCAAGCGGCGCGGCGATTTATTCACGTGTTGGTTGATCAGCACCGCCTCCAGATTGCCCAGGATAAACTTGATTTAAAAAAACGAACTCACAAGGTGGTAACCCGTCGAGTTAATGCGGGTCGCAGTCCGCGTGCCGAGAAACGGCGTACCTCGATGGCCATGGCGCGGGCCGAGATCGAACTGGAACATGCCGAACATGAACTGGAAAGCTCACGCCTAAAACTGGCAACAATGTGGGGGGAGGTCACCCCCGTTTTTAGCAAGGCACAGGCAGACCTGTTTGCTCTACAACAGGTTAATGATTTTGCACAACTGGAAAAGTTGCTGGCAAACAACCCGGACCTGGTCCGTTTTGCAACCCGGCAGCGCCTGGCAGAAGCCAGACTCAACCTGGCAAAAGCAAAAAGCAGTGCCGATATCGAGTTCAATGCCGGGGTGCGTAATTATCAAATTACCGATGATAACGCCTTCCTGGTCTCGGCGAGCATTCCTTTTGGACTCGAGTCACGTGCCGCGCCTGCTATTGAAGTAGAAGATTATCAATTACAAAAACAACCTTTTAATTACGAGAAGCAGAGGTTGGCCCTGTATAGTTCCTTATTCGAAGTTTACCAGGAGCTTAAACATGCTTACACCGCGATAAAGGTCTTACGTCAAAAAATAATTCCGGAAGCACAAAAAGTTTTAAGCGATATAGAGAAAGGATATGCGGTGGGTAGATATTCATTTCTTGAATTAACGGATGCCCAACAAATATTACTTAATGCACAACTGGAAAGCGTGATGACCGCAGCCAACTATCACCGGTATAAGATTGAAATCGATCGTCTGACTGGTGCGCGTTTTGTTGCCGCACCTCAGTCGACAGGAGTACAACCATGAATCGCAATCAGATCAGCATATTTTTAATTATTGTTATTACTATCGCCTTAAGCATCTGGATTCTTATCGGACAGGATGAGCATCATGATTCCCATGATGGTCACGGGCATGGTCATGATGAGCATGAAGAGGCAATGCCTCGTGGTCCCCATGGTGGACAGATGCTGGAAGAGAACGGTTTTCAACTGGAGATGACCATTTTTGAAAGTGGCGTACCGCCCGAGCTTCATATCTACCCCTATCTTAATGGTCAGCCTGTCGAGCCCTCGAAGGTCGATCTGACTATCAAGCTACATCGGACCGGTAATAAAACCGACGCCATCAATTTTCAACCACAACAGGATTATCTACAGGGCGATCAAGTTATCTATGAACCGCATTCATTTGAAGTGGAAGTGATGGCTAAACATGCGGGTAAAACCTATCACTGGCGTTACGATAACTTTGAAGGACGCACTCAAATCCCCGAAGCAACGGCAAAGGTCATGGGCATTGAAACCGAAAAGGTTGGGCCGGTCACTTTGCAACGTACCCTGACTTTGTCCGGGCAGGTGCATACCAATCCCAATCATCTTGCCCAGGTCCGCCCGCGTTTTGCCGGGATTGTCACGGCTATCAAGACCGAGCTGGGTCAGCAGGTTAAAAAAGGGGAGGTGCTGGCCCGTGTGCAAAGCAATGAGAGTTTACAGACCTATTCCGTCAAGGCGCCGATTGATGGGCTGGTGGTGCAAAGAAATATCCAGATTGGTGAGGCCACCGGTGACGAGCCGCTGTTTGTAATTGTCGATCTCTCCAGCGTCTGGGTTGAGCTGGATGTCTTCAGCCGTGACCTGGATAAAGTCAAGGTAGGCCAGATAACGATTATTGAAACCCTGGATGGCAAGTACTCGATAAGCGACAGGATCAACTGGATATCACCATTAACAGTACACGGCAGTCAAAGTGTGCGCGCCCGGATTCCTGTCGATAATGCCGACGGCAGCTTACGCCCGGGACAATACATTCGCGGTTACGTGGTTATTGATCGCGAGGAAGTAAAGCTGGCGGTACGC
>JASFLV010000279.1:0-4424 GCA_050117915.1 Thioalkalispiraceae bacterium
TCAACAAAACATTTACTCCCAGTGCAAGTAATAAGGCATAAACCAGCACGCGGCTAAAGCCAATCAAGCGAGACAAGCGCAACAATGTTACCAGGGCAAGTACAATCATGGTGCCAGCACCGAATAGGTTGATAAAGCTGATCAAAGGTAAGCCAAGGAGCGGGAAAGACAGCCCCATTTTTTGCAGAAACAACAGGTTACCAATAAAGATGCTGGCCAGCAGAATGCAGAACGTACTGATAACTTTTATTGCAGTGGGCATAACAGCTAGTTAATTACAATTTTATTTGAGTGGATCGCGCTTATTGATCTCTTCTTCTTCCCTGATTGCCTGCTCAAATTCATCATCCAGATCATCATCAGTAGCACTCGCCGCTTCTGCAGCGTATTGCTGCTCTTCCTTTTGTCTGCGTGCGAGACGATCTTTGAGCATAATCTTCGATGCGATAATCCCCATTTCAAATAAAAGCCACATCGGCAGGGCCAGCATGATCTGTGATATGACATCCGGAGGAGTCAGGAGCATACCCAGGACAAAGGCTGCGACAATTATATAAGGGCGCTTTTTGGCAAGGCTGTCAGGATCAGCAATCCCCGCAGCGATCAGGATAATCGTCGCAATCGGGACCTCGAAGGCAACGCCAAAGGCAAAAAACATCTTGAGTGAGAAGTTTAAGTAATCTGCAATATCAGGTCTATATTCGATCCCGGTGGGAACAAAACTGGTAGTAAACTGAAACACCAGTGGAAAGACCACCGCATAGGCAAACGCCATGCCCAGATAAAAAAGCACAATACTTGAGATCAGTAACGGAATCGCCAGGCGCTTCTCCCTTTGATACAAACCTGGCGCGACAAAACCCCAGGCCTGGTAAAGAATATAAGGAATAGAAATAAAGAAGGCGCCGATTAATGCCAACTTCAGGGGTGTGAAGATCGGTGAGATGACACCGACCGCAATCATCGATGTATTTTCCGGTAGATACTGCTGGATCGGTAATGAGAAATAATAGTAGAGGTCATTGGCAACGGTCATTAAGGCAATCGTAATAACTCCCATAACCGCCACGACACGTAACAGACGATCACGCAATTCGATCAGGTGCGAGATAAAGGTCTGCCCCGGCGACTCTTCCTGATTAGCCTTTTGCTTTGTCGTCTCGTCGCTCATTCTGATCTGCTGCTATTTTTTCATCTATCTCGTCATCAGATAGTGCGTAATCGGTATGATCGGTCAGACCGTAATCCTCATCATCATCAAAATTATCTTCCTGCTCCTTGATCAGTGCACTTTGATCCTTATTCTGGTCACGATCAGGATCATCATCACGTGCCTTAACCACATAGTCCTGCTTAACCTGGTTGACTTCGTCTTCGATGGTGTATTTCGTATCGTTGATAATATTCTTGATTTCATCCAGGCTGGCATCACGCTCCAGTGCCTGGCGGATCTCATCCTGACGAATTTCACGATCAATATCCCGTTTAACATTACCAACAAACTGACGGGCACGGGCAACCCAGCGACCGAGTTTGGTCGCCACGGCAGGCAGGCGTTCCGGACCGATCACGACCAGACCGACTATGCCGATTAGCACCAGTTCTACAAAACCGATGTCAAACATTGGATTAGCTCAAGTGAAAGACAATTAAGATACTAGGATTTGTCTTTTTCTTTTTCGGTCGCTTCACCTTCGATGACCGAATCAGAACCCTGATCTTCTATCTTTTCATTGGAATCTGCTATCTCATCTTCATCAGAAGACTGTTTGTCCTTTACCGACTTCTTGAAGTTCTTCAATGCAGAACCCAGATCGGAACCCATATTGCGCAGTCGCTTGGTACCGAACAATAGAATGACAATAAGCAGGATAAGAATTAATGAACCTGGTCCAATTCCACCAAAACCCATAATATACTCCTTAAAATTAAATCTTCTTGCGGGCAGAACTATAACGCCCAATTAGTCTTACAAGCTGAGACTGCACACCTGCACAGTATCGGCTTAACCAAATTGGCGATGTGCTCCGTGGGTACTGCTAAATGGTACCGCCGCCCTTGGGTGGGAGTTCGCTGCTGGTCCTTTCTGACAGGAAGGGGCAGGACTCGCTGGAATCACCGTCTCATCGACCTTACTTTGGGGATGAACCCCAATAAAAACATTTTACACTAAAATAGGGCTGGATCTTAAGGTGATCAAGGCAAATTGCGGGAAAATTACCGGAAAATACTCCGCAAAATGGCGAATTTCGCCAGACAATGAGTAGCTGGACCCTTATTTACCGCGATTGGCCTTTTCTTCGAGTCCAGATAATCCAAAGCGACGGTCGAGTTCGGCCAGGACATCGTCCGGGCTAATCCCCTGTTGGGCGAGCATCACCAGGGTATGAAACCACAGGTCCGCAGTCTCATAAATAATCTGCTCGCGGTTTCCATCCTTGGCCGCCATCACCGTCTCAGTGGCTTCCTCGCCAACCTTCTTGAGAATCGCATCCAGGCCCTTAGCATAAAGCTTTGCCACATATGAATTGTCGGGGTCGGCGTTTTTACGATCCTCGAGGACCTGGGCAAGTTGTTGAAGTATGTCGCTCATAAGCCGTTTATTTTATCTGAGTAAATAAATATTCGCGAACGCCTGGGACGGATACATGGAAAAAATCACTCTGCCTCATTATTCGACTTTCTCGTCTTGTACAAAAAAAACGGATAGGCCAGCCAGGAGAACAGCAAGGTCAGAATCGCCCAACCATACTTGGCATCGCCCTCAACCCGAGAGGAAAACATGACATGAATGAGCGGCCAGAGAAGAACAAGAAAGATGGGGATCAACCTGAACATTAACAAACCCTGCCTTTCTGAATATAGAAGTTAAGAGTGATAAATATCATTGGGATCCTTGATCACACTATCGACCTCAACCCACTCATCATTTTTCAGCTGTTTAAAAAAACAATTATGCCGCCCGGTATGACAGGCGATCCCGCCAAGCTGCTCAACTTCTAAAAGAATGACATCATTATCACAGTCCAGCCGAATGTCTTTGAGCACTTGCACATGGCCAGATTCTTCACCCTTGCGCCAGAGCTTATTGCGTGAACGTGACCAATAGATCGCCCGACCTTCCTTGACGGTTAATTCCAGTGCTTCACGATTCATCCATGCCATCATTAACACTTTGCCAGACCCGGTTTCCTGGGCAATAGCCGGCACTAAGCCATCATCGGTCCACTTGATCTCATCTAACCATTGCTTACTCATCGCTACCATTGCTAAAGACGGACTTCAATGCCGGCTTCCTGCATCCGCTTTTTAGCTTCTTCTATGCTGTATTCGCCGAAGTGAAAAATACTCGCTGCCAGTACCGCATCAGCCTTACCCTGTTTAACGCCCTCAACCAGGTGATCAAGATTACCGACCCCACCGGAGGCGATCACCGGGACGTTCACCGCATTAGAAATCGCTGCATTCAGTTCTAGATCAAACCCGATCTTGGTACCGTCCCGGTCCATACTGGTTAACAGAATTTCCCCGGCACCGTAGTCGACCATTTTCTGTGCCCATTCCACTGCGTCAATCCCGGTAGGCTTGCGACCACCGTGAGTAAAAATTTCCCATTTATTGGGTTCACCATCGGCACTGACCTTCTTGGCATCGATTGCCACCACAATACATTGCGAACCAAACCTCTCCGCCGCCTCTTTGACAAACTCCGGGTTGTGCACCGCCGCAGTATTGATCGCGACCTTATCAGCACCGGCATTGAGCATTCGCCGGATATCTTCGACGGTGCGAATTCCACCCCCCACGGTAAGTGGAATAAAAACCTGGCCGGCCACCTCTTCAACCACATGCACCATAGTCTCGCGGTCATCAGAAGAGGCGGTAATATCAAGAAAGGTCAGCTCATCGGCGCCCTGTTCATCATAGCGACGGGCGATCTCAACGGGGTCGCCGGCATCACGGATATCAACAAACTGGACACCTTTTACGACTCGACCGTTATCAACATCGAGACAGGGAATAATTCTTTTAGCGAGAGTCATTTAATTTTGACCTGTTTTACCGTTCACCGGTCCACTCATCGGCCAGCTTTTGCGCTTCGGCAAAATCCAGAGATCCCTCATAGATTGCGCGACCGGTTATGGCCCCCATGATACCGTCTTCAGCAACCTCACAAAGAGCCCGTATATCATCAATATTGGTAATCCCACCTGATGCAATCACCGGAATATTGATGGACTGGGCAAGCTTACGAGTGGACTCAACATTGACCCCGGTCATCATCCCATCACGGCTTATATCCGTGTAAACAATCGCTTCCACCCCATCCTGCTCAAAGTGCTTGGCCATATCAAATACATCATGCTTGGACAACTTGGACCAGCCATCCACGGCAACTTTTCCATCCTTAGCATCCAGCCCGA
>JASFLV010000280.1:0-4405 GCA_050117915.1 Thioalkalispiraceae bacterium
ACGGAGACCGGGTACTTCAATAAATCGACCTGTTCAATCCTGCCACCCTGGGTATCAATCAGGATCTTGAACACATCGGTTTCGACTTCGATAAGTTTACCTTTGCTCGCCGTGGTCGGCTGCACCGGTTGAGGCTCGCTGCTGGCGGGTGACCCAGTTTGGGACTGAGGAACAGGCATCGGGGTATCCGTCGCTTCTTGTTCTGCTGAGCCCGGTGGTAAATCTGAAGAAGTGGTGGTGCCGTCCTGGCTGATCGTTGTTTCTGGTGCCTGAGGACCATAGTCCTTCTGCCATTCAAAGTAGAGCATGACAGTAATCATGCCGAGCAAGAGAATAAGAAAGATACGTTGCTGTTCCATAATAATCGTTACTTGTTGTCTTTGTTGTTGAACGCACAATGACAGGAATCAGTCTGCGTTAAATTGTCCGAACCAAAATTTTCCGGAACCGGATCCCAGCCACCGGTATGAAATGGATGGCACTTCGATAAACGCTTGACCGCCAACCAGCTACCTTTCAATGAACCATAACGTTCTACGGCCTCGATGGCATATTGTGAACAGGTGGGAGTAAAGCGGCAGTGCTGACCAACAAAAGGGCTTAAGGTAAAACGATAAACCTTGATGAGCGTTATCAGTATTGTTCGCATTTTTCTTTCAAAGTTTGCCAGTGCTTTTTTAAAATTTGATGAATCGTCTTGTTATCTACACGACTCGCATCTTTACGCAGCATCACAACAATATCGATACCCTTCAATAATGACTGATGCTGACGAAAGCTTTCCCGAACCAGACGTTTTATCCGATTACGGCCTACCGCGCTTTTAATATGTTTGCGTGCTATGGCCAGGCCCAGTCGTGCATGCGACTTCTGGTTATTTTGCCCTAATATGGAGAAATATTCATTGCCGACACGAACGGGCTTTTTAAATACACGCTTGAACTGTTCTGGCCGAGTCAGCCGTTGCTGCCGAGTAAATTTTCCCGTATTCAGACTGACTGGTAAAATCCTGTCAATGGCGGGTTAGGCACTCAGGCGCTTACGGCCTTTTGCTCGTCTGGCATTCAGTATTTTACGACCGCCGCGTGTGCTCATACGTGCACGAAAACCGTGGGTGCGCTTGCGCTTTATGTTGCTTGGCTGAAATGGTCTCTTCATGGCCGCTTCCGCTTAATTTATCTCGTTAAATGAACCCGCCTTCTACTGTGGCGGAAAAGGCGGCAAGATTACTGGCTTGGCGGCCCACTGTCAACTGAAAATACAGCGCCAGCGCCATTAAACCAAGCCCAAACAGGCAGTTAGCAAAACTGTGGATAAGTGAGAAAAGAAAGCGTAGACTCTCTCCCCCGCGTCGCAAAAGAGTTCGAATAAAGCTGAATTGCTCATTCGCGGATCATTCAACGTTTGAATATTTCTGCTAACCGAAAGGGGTGAAACGCGTGTCGCAAGCGCTTTGGGATCAATGTCTTGCTCACCTGGAGAGAGAACTTTCTCCGCAGCAATTTAATACCTGGATCCGCCCTTTGCATGCAGTCAGCAAAGACAATGAAATTCGCCTGTTGGCACCTAACCGTTTTGTCAAAGACTGGATCGATGAACGCTTTCTCAGCCGCATCGGCGAGATCCTGGAAAACATTCACCAGCCCCGTCCTAATCTAAGCGTAGAAATTGGCACTCAACAAAACGAAGCACCGGCGCATACCCTACCGCGCAAACAGGAAAGCGAAGCAAAAGCCGGGGTAAACCCACAGCAAGCCGCGGCCAACCAGAAGAATAGTAGCCTCAATCCGAATTACACCTTCGATAATTTCGTGGAAGGTAAATCCAACCAACTGGCCCGGGCCGCCTCCAGCCAGGTGGCAACCAATCCTGGCAGCGCTTACAACCCCCTGTTCATTTATGGTGGCGTAGGACTAGGCAAAACCCACCTGGTTCATGCTGTGGGAAACGAAATAATCAAGAATAAACCTGGGGCCAAAGTCGTTTATTTACATTCCGAACGCTTTGTCGCTGACATGGTCAAGGCACTCCAGCACAACAGGATCGACGAATTTAAGCGCTATTACCGCTCTGTTGACGCCCTGTTAATCGACGATATCCAGTTTTTCGCTGGCAAAGAGCGTTCTCAGGAAGAATTCTTTCACACCTTCAATGCCTTACTTGAAGGTGAGCAACAGGTCATCATGACCTGTGATCGCTATCCAAAAGAGGTCGATGGTCTGGAAGAACGTCTCAAATCACGCTTCGGCTGGGGGCTCACGGTGGCCATCGAACCCCCTGAACTGGAGACCCGAGTGGCGATCCTGATGAACAAGGCACAACTCTCCGGGGTAGAACTCTCTAATGAAGTGGCTTTCTTCATTGCCAAACGAATTCGCTCCAATATTCGTGAAATAGAAGGGGCGTTGCGTCGTGTTATTGCCAATGCACAATTTACTGGTCGTGCGATTACCCTGGATTTTGCCAAGGAAGCATTACGTGACTTGCTGGCTTTGCAGGATAAACTGGTAACGATTGAAAATATTCAAAAGACGGTTGCTGAGTATTATAAAATTCGCGTGGCGGATATCTTGTCAAAACGGCGAAATCGATCCATAGCAAGACCACGCCAATTGGCCATGGCCATGTGCAAGGAGCTTACCAATCATAGTTTACCGGAAATTGGTGACGCCTTTGGGGGACGCGACCACACGACTGTTTTACATGCTTGCCGTAAGATCAACGAACTTCGCGACGAGGACTCGAGGATCAGCGAAGATTACGCTAATTTACTGCGAACATTGAGTACCTGAGTAAAAGCTGAATGGCCTGTGGACAGCTTGTGTATAGATTGAAGTGAATCTGCATGCACCTGAGTTAATCACATTTTATCCACAGCCCATACAGGTATTCAACGGCATTTAAGAAGAGACTTTTGCTTTCCATAACTTTCTGATATAACAAGCAAAAATAGAGTTATTCACAGATTTTGTCTGTGCTAATAATAACAATAATAAATATAAATAAAATATAGTATTTATAATAAAGAAGGAACCGAATGAAAATCACAGCGCAGAGGGAAGACCTACTCAAACCCCTTCAGGTTGTTAGCAGTGTAGTCGAAAGACGTCAGCAATCTCCCATCTTAGCCAATACCCTGGTCAGTGTGGTCGGTAACCAGATGACCCTGACCGGTACTGACCTGGAAGTAGAAATGGTTGCCAGGGCAGAGGTGCAATCAGATGAAGATGGCGATATCACTCTGCCCGCGAGAAAACTCATGGACCTGTGCAAGAGCTTGCCTGAGGGTGCCAAGATCACGATTGAGATTGATGATGATCGTGCCGTGATTCGTTCAGGTCGGAGTCGATTTACCCTGGCCACTTTACCGGCTGCCGACTTTCCCAATATCGAGCCAGTCGACGAGGCGCTAACCTTTAAACTCACCCAGGCGCAATTAAAACAATTATTCGATCAGACTCAGTTTGCCATGGCACAACAGGATGTCCGCTATTATCTGAACGGTCTGATGTTTGAAGTCAAATCAGACTCAGTGACCTGTGTAGCGACGGATGGCCATCGGCTGGCCTATTGTCGGATCGGGGTCGATACTGGCGTGAGTGAAGAACACCAGGTGATTATTCCAAGAAAAGGCATTATCGAATTATCTCGCCTGCTAGAGAGCACAGATGAAGCCGTGGAGATCCAGATCAGTGCAAACCATATTCGTGTGATTCTTTCCCATGTTACCTTCACCTCCAAACTGATCGACGGCAAGTTTCCTGACTACCAACAGGTTATTCCTGCGAATCCCGATAAAGAGCTGGTCTGTAGCCGCGATGCCTTGCTCCAGGCCTTCAATCGAATCTCGGTGTTATCTAATGAAAAATTCCGCGGGATGCGCATCCAGCTAGAACCCAATTTGATTCGCGCCAGCGTCAACAACCCAGAACAGGAAGAAGCTGAAGAGGAGATTGAAGTGCAATACACTGCCGATGGCTTTGAGATCGGCTTCAATATTGGTTACTTCATGGATGCGCTGGGTGTTATCAAAACGGATGATGTGGTCGTTTACCTGACAGATTCCAACCACTCTTGCCTGGTGAAAGGTGTCAGTGACGATGCCTCAAAATATGTCATTATGCCAATGCGGCTCTAATGCGATTCGACAACCTGGTTAATTATCATTGCAGGTGATCAGGGTACGCTTACCAGGCCAGGGCATGTATGGGACTTGAATCGCTCAATATCCAGAATCTTCGTAATATCGCACAGGCTACACTGACATTTAGTCCCGGGTTGAATCTCATCGTGGGTCCCAATGCCAGTGGTAAAACCAGTCTGCTTGAAGCTATTTCGCTGATCTGTCAGGGACGTTCGTTTCGCACACCCCGCATTGACCAGTTAATCAAACACCATGAACAAG
>JASFLV010000281.1:0-4390 GCA_050117915.1 Thioalkalispiraceae bacterium
AAACGCCATTCGCGAGTTTGCCCCTAAAGGGATTATCCTTTCAGGTGGTCCTGAATCAGTCACACTGCAGGAAACACCCCGCGCGTCAGATGTTGTTTTTGAGCTGGGCGTACCGGTGCTGGGTATTTGTTATGGCATGCAGACCATGGCAGCCCAGTTAGGGGGTGAAGTTGAGACCTCCAGTCATCGTGAATTCGGATACGCCCAGGTACGCGCACGTCATCATTCAGCATTATTGAGTAACATCGAAGATCACATGTCAGAAGAAGGCTATGGCTTGCTGGATGTCTGGATGAGTCATGGCGATCGGGTTAGCAAGTTACCAAAAGGTTTTAATGTCATTGCGACCACTGATAATGCTCCACTGGCGGGAATGGCCGATGAAGATCGTCATTATTATGGTCTGCAGTTTCATCCGGAAGTGACTCACACGCGCCAGGGCGGACGGATTCTCAAACGTTTTGTTACAAAAATCTGTGACTGTGATGCTTTATGGACGCCAGGCAACATCATCGAAGACAGCATTGAGCGAATTCGTGAACAAGTCAAAGATGAGCATGTTGTGCTGGGCTTGTCCGGCGGGGTGGATTCATCCGTGGTCGCTGCCTTATTGCATCGTGCCATCGGTGAACAGCTTACTTGTGTGTTTGTCGATAACGGGCTGTTACGCTTGCATGAAGGGGACCAGGTCATGGCGACCTTTGCTGAGCATATGGGCGTAAATGTCATCAGGGTGGATGCCGAAGCGCGTTTTTTAGCTGCCCTCAATGGTGTCGACGATCCTGAACGTAAACGAAAAGTCATTGGTAATCTTTTTATCGACGTTTTCGAAGAAGAAGCAGGCAAACTCGAAGGTGCCAAATGGTTAGCACAGGGAACCATCTATCCTGATGTCATCGAATCAGCCGGCGCTTCAACCGGTAAGGCCCATTTGATTAAGTCGCACCATAATGTTGGTGGCTTACCGGAAACAATGAAACTAAAACTGTGCGAACCGTTGCGTGAATTGTTTAAAGATGAGGTACGCCAACTGGGTGTGGAACTGGGTCTACCGTATGACATGGTCTATCGACACCCCTTCCCAGGGCCCGGTCTGGGTGTGCGCATTCTCGGCGAAGTCAAAAAAGAATATGCCGACCTGCTGCGTCTGGCCGACGCCATCTTTATTGAAGAATTACGCAACGCCGAGCTATACGAAAAGGTAAGTCAGGCTTTCGTTGTGTTTATTCCGGTAAAATCCGTCGGTGTCATGGGGGATGGGCGTCGCTATGATTATGTGGTATCCCTGCGTGCGGTGGAGACCATTGATTTTATGACGGCACGCTGGGCGCATCTACCCTATGATTTTCTCGAAAAAGTCTCTAATCGAATTATCAACGAGGTTAACGGTATATCACGCGTGGCCTATGATATATCCAGTAAACCACCTGCCACGATTGAGTGGGAATAATCTTCTACATGCCTCAGTTTAGAGAATGTTATTTATTAACATCGAGATAGTTTACTTTACCCATGGATGAACGTGAGTCACTTGATCAATTCTGGATGCAACGTGCCATTGAGCTGGCGCATCTAGCGGACTCCCATGGCGAAGTGCCAGTAGGAGCAGTACTGGTCAAGGACGATCAAATTATTGGTGAGGGATATAATGCGCCGATCTCGACGAATGATCCGACTGCCCATGCCGAGATTCATGCTTTACGTGATGCGGCACAACATCTTGGGAATTACCGGCTTCTGAATACAACTTTATACGTCACACTTGAACCTTGCTTAATGTGTGTCGGTGCGATCGTCCATGCCCGCGTAGGCGAAGTTGTGTTTGGCGCCAGCGAACCCAAAACGGGAGCAGCGGGCAGTGTCTTTGATGTACTCACTTCCCCGGCACATAATCACCAGGTCGCGCTACGTGGTGGGATCCTGGCAGCCGAGTGCGCCCAGTTGCTCAAAGATTTCTTTCAGAGGCGCCGTCTCTAGCCAAATCACTGTTTTCAAATCCGATAAACCATGCAAGTAGTAGGACAAATCCGTTGCTGATTTTTTACTCGGTTTTTAATTATAAAAGGCTAAATATTACAGAAACCTGCGCCGATATCCTTGTCATGGCGATTCCTGTCTTAATATGTGATGACTCCAGTTTTGCGCAAAAGCAGCTTGTGCACGCCTTACCAGATGAGTTCGAGGCCGATCTCCTGTTTGCAAAGAATGGCATAGAGGCCATTGAGCAGCTTAAGACCGGGAGAGTCAGGGTCCTGTTTCTGGATCTGAATATGCCGGTACTGGATGGCTTTGGTGTCCTGAAGTATATCCAGGAGAACAAGGTTAAGGTAAAAGTCATCGTTGTCTCTGGGGATATACAGCCCGAGGCACATGAACGAGTGATGGGACTCGGTGCCCTCGCCTTTATCAAGAAGCCGGTTAACAATGTCGATATGAGCGACATTATCAGGGATTATGACCTGAATAGTGCAGAGCTCGATTCTATCAATACCAGTGAAGCAGACCCTGATTTAATGGATGCCTATCGTGAGATAACCAATGTCGCGATGGGGCAGGCCGCTGATCTATTGGCACGGGTTCTGGGTTCATTCGTGGTGATGCCAATCCCTAATGTTAATATCATTGAAGTGAGTGAGTTGCAAATGGCCGTGACCCAGGCGACTGAACAGGAACGAAGTTCGGCAGTATGCCAGGGTTTTATCGGTGGTGGCCTGGCCGGTGAGGCGATGTTGCTCTTTTCAGATTCCAGTTATCAGGATATCGCGGAAATGACCAATTTCGAAGGTACGTTGGATGACACCGCCGAGATAGAATTGTTAATGGACTTGACCAACATACTAATCGGCGCCATCCTCAAAGGGATTGCTGAGCAATTCGATATCAATATCAGTCTGAGTCATCCAGTTGTATTGGGTAGACATGCGAATAGTAAGGATCTTGTCCAAAAAGGTAACGATAACTGGAAGAGTACGCTTGCCATTGATATGCAGATTTCCATCGAAAATAAAAATGTGAGTGTAAACCTGTTATTACTCTTTACCGAGGATTCAATCCCACGATTCAATCAATTGATTTCTTATGTGGCTGCATAACAATGGACAATGAAACGGAAGTAGATGAATTACACTGGTTGATGGGAGTTATTCATTCTATCAATGTTGGTATTATTGTGATCGATAAAGATTATTCAGTGAAACTATGGAATAGTTTCATGGTAAATCGCAGCGGTAAACGTGCGGACGACGTGATGGGCAGGAATATTTTTGATCTCTTTCCTGAAGTACCACGTAAGTGGTTTGAGCGAAAAGTAGAGTCTGTGTTTATGTTAGCAAACCGTGCCTTTACCACATGGGAACAGCGTCCTTATATCTTTAAATTCAAAAATTTCCGTCCGATTACAGGATCCGCGCCTTATATGTATCAAAATATCACGTTTTTACCGTTGATGGGTATTGATGGAAATATAAAAAATATTGGGATTGTGATCTATGATGTGACTGAAGCGGCAGTCGGTAAGCAAAAACTGGAAGGCGCCAATCAGGAACTGGCACAATTGAGTCGTACTGACCGATTAACCCAACTTAACAATCGTGGTTACTGGGAAGAATGTCTCGTTGGTGAATTCGAACGATTCAAACGGACTTCTCAGCCGATTACATTAATGATGTTTGATATTGATCATTTTAAGGATGTCAATGATACCTATGGTCACCAGGCAGGTGATGAAGTAATTCGCCAGACATCGCGCACTCTGCAAAGAACGATACGCAAAACGGATGTGGCCGGTCGTTATGGCGGTGAAGAGTTTGCAGTTCTACTTGTTAATACAGAAAAAGATAATGCACATATTCTTGCAGAACGTTTAAGGAAAAGAATTGAAGCATTAACCATTCAATATGATGGAATGGAAATAAAATTTAAAATTAGCCTGGGTCTTGCAGAATTAGATGAAAATCTTAATGATCATACCGAATGGCTCGAGCAGGCAGATCAGGCGCTCTATTATTCCAAAGAGAACGGCCGTAACCAGACAACGATTTATTCAAAAGATAAGATTGATAAATTAAAGAACGTTGGATGAAAATGCCAGGATAGGACGAATGTTTTGTCTTTGTGGCTGTTCTTTTTCCAGATGCCAGACCAGAATGTCGTAATAACTGCGAATGTTTTCAACATAGCGGACAGGTTCCCAACCGCGAGCATAGCCATAGCGGGTCTGTTTATACCACTTACGCTTACTCAGTAAAGGCAGGGTTGCCTTGATGTCGACCCACTTATCCGGGTTATCACCACGTTTGACTGCAAGTTTACGTGCATCATTAACATGACCAAATCCAACATTATAGGAAGCCACGGCTATCCAGATCCGGTCCGGTTCGGGGATATGTGC
>JASFLV010000282.1:0-4376 GCA_050117915.1 Thioalkalispiraceae bacterium
CCCTGCGCCATGCTTTTGCCACGCATTTACTGAATCATGGCGCGGACTTACGGGCTGTACAGATGTTGCTGGGACATAGCAACATTTCAACCACCCAGATTTACACTCATGTAGCCAGGGCGCGACTCAAGGCGCTGCATGCACAACACCACCCGCGTGGTTGATATTTCCGGGAATTTACCCGAATTAATGAACTACAACCGTATTTTTGGCGTCAATCTAGATATAATCTTTGCACAATGAAGCTAGACAGGTCGTGTTAATGAATAAACTCAGTTTTTACTTCGGAATAATTCTACTCGTTTCAGCGACGACGGCGACCGCCGACGTCAAGACTGAGCAGGCAAGTGTAAAAGTACCGGTTACAAGCGAGAAAGCTAATGCTGCGTCATTAGCGTTAATCAAAAAGCGGGTGAAGGATGATCTTCAGGCAGAGGCAACCTCGATCAAACAAACTCCAATCGCTGGGCTTTATGAGGTCATCGTTCCTCCACGCGTGTTTTACATGTCAGCCAATGGTCAGTATGTGATCACCGGTGAACTGATTGATTTAAAGAATTCTGTCAATCTTACACAATCAGTCCGCGATGTAGCCCGAGTGGAGGCGATTGAAAGTCTCGGTGAGGAGAACATGGTGGTGTTTGCTCCAGAAAAAGTGAAATATACCGTAACGGTGTTTACCGATATCGACTGTGGCTATTGTCGCAAGTTACATCAAGAAATGCCCAAGTATCATCAAAAAGGGATTAAAGTTCGTTACCTGGCTTATCCGCGTGCCGGTGTGGGTTCACCTTCCTATAAGAAAGCCGTATCGGTATGGTGTGCCGAAGATCGGAACAAGGCCATGACGGATGCGAAGAATGGTAAGACGTTGCCTGAGAGAGAATGTAAAAACCCGGTTGCGGCTCACTATGCCCTGGGTCAGGGACTGGGGGTAAATGGTACTCCAGCGATTTTGCTTTCTAATGGCCAGATCTATCCGGGCTATGCCCCCGCCGATCGTTTACTACTCGTACTTGAAGAGCTTGAAAAGCAGAGCAAAGCCAAAGCTCGCTAAATCTCTATACAGGTCGCTACCGAGGTAAAGACGATACAGGTTTTGATCGTGTGTTCTGGATAAAGCAGGGTAATTCCTTCCTTATAGGCGTCAAGTTGTGGTCGAAAAAGCTGCGCTACTTCTTCTAGTGCTTGCTCGCTGTCAACCTGATGGGTTTTATAGTCAATGATGATTGCTTCATGATCCTTAATAATCAGTCGATCGATAACACCGTTGATCAGTACCCCCTGTCTAACATATGCAACCGGTATCTCACTGTAAGCCTGTTGAAACTGGTTGTCCTGATAAAATTCAGGGAAGCGGGTAATACATTGCTGGGCCTGTTGCCAGTAGTGGTTAATGGATTCATCCTGTGCGTCGAGTTGGTGTTGTCGACAAAAGCTGGAGAACTCAATGTCACTTTGTTGTGAGAGTGCCTCGATCATCTGGTGAATTAAAATTCCGCGCTGACGTGCCGCAAGTCTTTTGCCCGCAGAAGATTGTTGTTCAGCCTGATAATATTCCGCAGGTAGTTCTTCATATTCGAGTTTACTCGGTGAGAGCTCGATAGTTGCTTCTCTCTGTTTGATCGGCTGGCTCAGTTTTGGATCCACGATTAGTGGTTTACCTGTTGGTTTGATTTCTGGTTCGGTTATTTTGGTATTGCCGTTATGGACTGCCAGGGTATGCGCTTCAGTAATATCGACTGGATCGATAGTATATTGCTGACAGATGTTCTCGTACCAACCCTGTGATTTTCCCGAGCCAGAAATATACAGGTATTGCTGGGCTCGGGTGACCGCCACATAAAGCAGGTTGGCCTCTTCCTGTTGCTCTTTTTCTGTTTGTATCTGCAACAACTTTTCACAATAGGGGTTCGGGTATTTAGCTGCAGGTGAGAGCAGGAACTCCCGGGGGTGACTATATCGCGAGTTGTTAGCCGTGTTCCCGTAATCATCGGTTTCTGGGGCATCTCCAATTTGCATTGGCCAGTCGATCAAAACACTGGCCCCACCCTGATTGCGTTTGCTTGTGGTGGCATCCAGTAATAATACCACCGGTGCTTCCAGACCCTTGGATTCGTGAATTGTTAACATGCGCACTTTATTCTTGTCGCTGCTACTGGCAGGCTGGTCCGGTGCTTCCTGATCCTGTTGTTTGAGTAGTTTTAACCAGGCAAGAAAGCGGGTCAGGCTGGGGTAACGGCCACTGTCATTTTCCAGGGCAAGTTCAATAAAACGGGTCAGGTTGGCCTGAACCCGAGATTGAAGATGTTCCGGGTAATTCGCCTGGTAGCGCCTGATCACATTCCCTTCACTATAAATTCTGTCCAGTAAATCATGCACCGGTAAAATCTCGGTGAGATTCATCCAGTTTTGTAAATGCAGAGCTGCTCGCGCTAATGGGCTTCCAGTGGCAAACTGGTCTTTCTGATCAAGGATGGCATCAAACCAGTTTGGTTTTCCGACCAGCGTGTATAAGTCTGTTTCTGTTGCAGAGAACAGCGGTGAGCGTAATACACCTGCCAGCGCATGATTATTAAAAGGCGTGATTAACCACTGTAGCAGATTCACCATGTCCATTATTTCGAGACTTTCCAGCAATGTTCCTCTTTCGGTTCCCAGATAGGGGATATGGGCTTCACGCAGGGCCTGTTCATAATCGGCCGCGTGTGTCCGGTTACGCAACAGGATCATGATGTCACCAAAACGGATCGGTCTGGCCTGATCTTCATCCTTCGTTGCGATGGCGACGCGGCTATGAATAAGTTCGTTAATCTTCTCTGCGGCCATCCTGGCTTCGAGTAGATGTTCCGAGTCGCTTGTAGCGACGGCTTCATGCAGTGGATTACGGAATTTGCCCACTTCGTTTTTCTTGCTGGACTCTTTAATTGATAAGGGTAAAAGTTCAACCGCACCACTGAGGTTCTGTTTGACGGTTTCATGCTGCTGAAAGTCATTAAGTTGCATCTCGCGGTTATCAGTAAACAGGCGATTAACAAAGTCGATAATTGCCGGTGATGAACGCCAGGAGCAGGTCAGATACTTTTTCTCTGCACCAAGTTGTTTTTCAATCCAGTAACTGGCAGCATCAAAAAGTCTGGGTTCGGCACGTCGGAAGCGATAGATCGATTGCTTGCCATCTCCTACAAACAGGACACTACGTAGTCTTTCCTGTTTTGCCGCAGCAAGTTCTTTTAATAAGGGCAACAGCAGTTGCCATTGGGTCTGGTTGGTATCCTGGAACTCATCAACCAGCAGATGATCGATACGCTGATCGAGTTTGTACTGGATCCAGTCGGCATGGTCAGACGTGTTGAGTAGACGATAACATTGCCACTCCAGATCAGAAAAATCGAGATGACGATGATTTTTTTTGATTTGTTGATAACTGTCGATAAAGGTGCTGCCCGCGTATAACCAGGCACGGGTCAGGGTAAAGGTCTCCTGTGCATGCAGTTGCTGACGCAGTTTCATCAGTTTTTCTACCTGGGTCTCATGTAAACCAAGTAAGATATCGGCATTTTTGTCCCCCAGGCTTTTGATCAGTGTCTTATTTTTGTTGCGTACGCGGACGGTGTTACCTTTTGTGAAAAAGGCCAGCCAGACATTGTCGAGCCGGGATGTGAGTTCGTTACCACTATCCAGGGCCTGTTCAACGTAAAGTTGCGTTTCCTGATTCCCTTTGGTGACATGCAGGCCGATAAGCTCATTAAACTTTTGTAGCTCAGAAATATTTTCCTGATCGGTGAAATAGCTGGTTAATGGATCGTCGTCCATGCTAATCGCCAGTCTTTCGGCCAGTCTTTGACAATGGCTTTCAATGCTGAAACCGGGCTGCTCAGAGATGGCCCACCACTCACTGCGCGCGGAAATAAACTTGTTGAGCAAGGAACGGGTCTCCGAGGTACCCAGACGGGTCAGTAAGATATCAAAATACTGGCTAACCGGTAGTTGCGGGTTACGGGTTAATTCATTTTCCAGGTTGCTCCAGGCCTCATCAATCAGGTAAGCAGTCCGCTCAACCAGGTCAAAACCGGGAGGGATGTCGGCTTCCATTGGGAAGCGGCGTAACAGATCCTGGCAAAACGCATGGAAAGTCGTGGTACGTACGTTTTGATGGTTGTGCAACAGGGATTCGTACAGGTTCTGCGCAGCTTGAAGGGTTTTTTCATCGGCGGGCAGAGCAAACTGCTCGTCTAACATCCTGCTCAGTTGTGATGTATTCGCAACCGCCAGCTCCTGCACTCTCTCTAGCAGGCGTTGCTGCATTTCTGAGGCAGCTTTACGGGTAAAGGTAATGGCCAGGATTGAAGCGGGCTGTGCACCCAGTAGTAACA
>JASFLV010000283.1:0-4355 GCA_050117915.1 Thioalkalispiraceae bacterium
TTTTGTAGCTCCTTGTCGAAGAAGAAATTCTTGCTGGCAAAGTTGCCAAGTATGGGGATGTTAAATGATGTTAATAACTTGCTCGCATCACCCAATGGGTAAAACAACACTACCGCTGATATAAGCCTGTTACTGGATGCCGCATGTATTGCCTGGTTTGCACCAAAGCCTCTTCCGAGCACAGCAACCTTGCGGTCATCCTGGGCGAGCAATTTAACAGCTGCTTTGAATTTATCGTTTGTTTCTTCTTGGTTGATGCTGTTCATGATTTTTCTTGCTGTACCGGGATGATTCGCAGTCTTATTGTTATATAAATCGATTGCCATTACACGGTACCCATGAGCTGCAAACCGATCGGCCCATAGTTCCATTTCATGGTTTAATCCACGCCAGCCGTGCAATAATAATAATCCTTGTTTTGCTTCTTTCGATCCGGCTATATAGGCTCGGAAAGTTTTACCGGTGTCAGTCGCGATTGTCGTATAGCCGATTTTACCTGGCTCAGGATTGTCATTATCCGCAAATGTGGTTCCTGTTAATAGTGAAAAAGTGAATACAAACGAAAGAATATATTTAAACATGGTGCTACTCCTTTGTAGTAAGTGTTTGGATTTAAAATAATGAAATCCGTTTCGCGATATGTTTGGCGGGTCGAATTTCATAGTTATCTGAAGATGATTCGCCACGTTCAAAATTCATTCTTAAATACTGTCTAACCAATGTGTGATTCGCATGGTTAATTGGGTTTCATAACCTTGAAACGTGGCGTTAGCATCTTTAATGACTACCTGTCTGGAGTTTTGGCAATCACAGTCTGTTCGGTGAAGTGCCATAGCAAAGGCGCGCCGATCAATGGACGTCAATACAGCAGGATGAGAATGACTTCCAAATATATCCAGTACCGGTATTTTTATATTTAATAATGAGGAGGCATTATCCGAGGCGATATCTTCCCCGGCGGGATGGTGACCTGTCATATTAATACCGACAAAGGCTTTTATTTTCTTCGACGGTATGCCTGACAGGTAGTAAGTGATCAATTTATTAGTATCGTCATAACCAATGATCATGATGCGTTCAAAGCCTTCATCAGCCAGAGATTGAATTTTTCGATCGAGTGCTAAATAGCGGAAGTTTGATTGCATCTGGATCCTGGAAACAGGATACATAACGACTTCCCATCGATTGCGTTGAAACTGCTGATTGAAAGATTTGAAAAGTGCTGGATTATTGTGTTTGCTGGACTCAGAATACACGAACAATACAGCGGTCTGTTCTGGGCGGGGGCTGGCATCAACCTGAGTCGCATGGCCCAGTGAACTGCACATCAACAACACAAGGTAAAAAATGATCTTTTTCATATGTTGTTCCTCTTTTTTCTGTAAGTCAGAGTTTTGCTGTTGAGGAACAGTGTCAGACGAGGACATAGAAAAGTCCTAACGAAACTCTGATGATAATATGATGAAAAACCGATGCAGAAAGTATGTATTAAATATCAATAAGTTATAAAATTTTTCAATTTGAAGATTTTCGTTGTATCGTTGCAGGGAATTTCAGAAAATAGCCATTATAATGTATGGGTTATATGCACTGGTTTAGTGGCTCTTTTTGTCTCTTACAAAACTGTAAGTTACAAATATTTTGACAGCATCATCTTCAACTGAGACAGGAATGGATTCAGAAGACGATCAGATTAACAGGCCGTTTTACCTGGCAGACTGGTATATCAATCCGGACCTGGGGCGGATCTCACGTGGTGGCGTAGAGGTCAAGCTTGAGCCGAAGGTCATGTCTGTGCTGGTTTATTTAGCCGAACGGGCAGGAGAAGTCGTATCGCGCGATGAACTCCTGGATAAACTCTGGCCTGATGTCGTGGTGAGCTATGATTCGCTTTCGAGCACCGTCATAAAACTGCGCAAAGCATTAGGGGATGATTCGCGCAATTCAAGCTACATCGAGACCATTCCCAAAAAAGGCTACCGCTGTGTTGCCAACGTTTCCCTCGAAACAGAAGAGAATGCAAACACGGGTTCTGAAAATAGTCGTCCAGAGACTCCAACCGATGTTCCTATACCGCATACCGCCTTCAACCGAAAAGCGAAAACGGGTTTGTTTTTCCTGTTTATCATCTGTCTGATCGCTGCAACTATTTTATTTTTTAACAATGTTTCGCAAGACGAGACATCCAAACAGGTCTCATCCATTGTCGTGCTTCCTTTTTTGAATTTAAGTGGTAATCAGCAAGATGATTATCTAAGTGATGGTATCACAGAGGATTTAATTACCGATTTATCACAAATTTCCAATCTGAGAGTATTGTCACTGACGTCTTCCTTTACGTACAAAGGCAGAGAGGTGAATATTGCTGAAGTAGCGGAGACGCTGAGTGTTCGATACATCGTTGAAGGCAGTGTACGAAAAGCGGGCGAAAAAATTCGCATAACTGCGAAGCTTATTGATTCAAATACTGAACAGACATTGTGGGCAGAGCGGTTTGATCGTCCATCCCGTGATATTTTTGCGATCCAGGATGCCGTTATTCAAAATATTGTTAATGCGATGGCCATTGAGTTATCGCTGGCCGAAAAAAAACGTTTGAAACAATCTGATACGAATAACATTGCTGCATATGAAATGTTTATACGTGGCCAGCAACTTTATCGCTTACGAACAAGAAGAGGGCACGAGCAGGCGATTGAAGCTTATAAGAAGGCCATACAACTTGATCCAAAGTATGCACGTGCTTACGGGGGGTGGGCGATCGTTCTTACACAGCAGTATCGACGTGGCTGGACAGAGTTATCCAATGAGGAAGCTCGTACACGTATGCTCGAGCTAACACGTAAGGCAGTTGCCCTTGATCGCTCATCGCCACAGGTATACTGGGCAGCAGGATATATCCATTTATTCCGAAAAGAGTATAAAGAAGCGGCTGCGGCTGTTGAACAGGCCATCGCTCTGTCGCCGAATTATGCGGATGGCTATGGGCTATTAGCCTTTATTAACAACTGGCAGGGAAATGGAAAGTCGGCTGAAAAACATATTAAAAAAGCGATGGTATTGAATCCACATTATACCTTTGATTATCCCTGGAACCTGGGGTTAGCATATTACAACCAGGGACGTTATGAGGAAGCTATTTCTCCATTAAAGCAGGCAATCGAGCGCAATGAGACAGGCATTTACCCACGGATTTTTCTGATTGCATGTTATGTCAATCTCGAACAACTGGATGAAGCCGAGTGGCAAGTAGATAATCTCATGGTCCATTCGCCAGACACAACTTTGAGACAGCTCGCTGTGACAAGCGCTTATCAGGATATTGAACGTCGTGATAAGCTAATAAATGATCTGCGTAAAGCTGGTGTGCCTGAATAACCTGTCTGATAAAGATTCGCCCCAATTCTAACAACGGGGCGGAGGCAGTACTCTCGTCTATTCAAGATTGCAAACCATGTTTGTAGATCTTCGAACTTTTTTCCGCTGTTTTTGCTTTTTTGTGAACTGAAACATCAGTGACCGGTGATGAGTTGAACCACCTCGCTGCCGCAATACCCGCCAATACCAGACCTGCCAGTGTCAAGCCTCGACCAATTGCACCGGGTGGTCCATTCAGTAATAAGGTTGCCCAGGTTTGTCCGAGCACTGAAACCATAAATAACATACCTGAATGCAGTACAGCGCCGCTGATGAACATCCAGCTGATGGTCTGTTTTATCCACGCTGGGGCAGCCAGAAACAACAGCAGAAAACCCGCAGCGATATTGAGCAAGGCATCGGCAGTCCCATGGGTATGTGCGCCAGAGCGTAATGTATTAATAGGCTTTTGTGCGTTAATACGATTTGAAATCGCCAGAATGGCCTGTGAGTTTGTTTTCGCTAATTCCAGTGCTGTGATTCGCTCAAGATTCACCTCATAGTCATCCACAACAATTTGCTGTAACACGCCAAGCTGCACACGTTTGTTGGCTTCTGCAGCACTCCGTGCATCAAAATGCCCCAGGATCATCACGCCGCCAACCGCAGCCGTGATAGCGAGATAGATAAATCCAAAAACAATATTCTTTTTACCAATCATAGCAATTCTCCCGATATGAAGTCGTTTTGACCGATACCTGGGTAATCTAATCAATTCAGTGTCTACTGTTTTGAAGGTTTTCCTATGTTTTTCTGATGATTTACGCTGCGCGTAAAATGGCTGTGTAGCATCTAAGACATTGATTTTCAGACAAGTTAGAAATTCTTCGTATTATCTGCATCTTTCCATCAGGTCTTTTTGCCCGGATTTACCTAAATTTCCACTCAACGAGACGGCATTTGAACACCCGCTGCCGTGCAAATCGAACTAAAGAGTG
>JASFLV010000284.1:0-4352 GCA_050117915.1 Thioalkalispiraceae bacterium
CAAGGACTTAAGCCACTCAGCCCGATAGATGGCAAACCCATGCAACGGGCTGACATAGCCAGCGTTGAAGTACTACTACACGAGAGTAGTCAGACTGTTTGATTTCATCAATCCGTAGCGATAGGTGGATAGTGATTAGGATAAGACGCCTGTGCAACACCCGAATCAACAGCTGCCTTGGCGACCGCAGTGGCGACATAATCTTTTAATCTTGGATCAAAGGGTGTAGGAATAATGTACTCGGGACCAAAATAGAGCGTACCCTGTTGTTTCTGATAGGCACTTAATACCTGTTGTGGAACAGGCGCATGAGCCAGCCGGGCCAAGGCATGTACCGCCGCGATCTGCATTTCTGTATTGATGGTAGTAGCACGGACATCCAGCGCGCCTCGAAAAATAAAAGGAAAGCCAAGGACATTATTGACCTGATTCGGGTAATCGCTACGACCCGTTGCCATGAGCAGGTCATCACGCAAAGCGAAGGCATGATCAGGGCTAATTTCTGGATCAGGATTCGACAGTGCAAACACCACCGGTTTCTCTGCCATCGACTCCACCATGTTCGAACTCACCAGGTTAGGTCCGGAAACGCCGACCAGGACGTCGGCACCTTGCATCGCCTCTTCAAGGGTAGCTTCAGTGAACTCACCCGCGAATAATGCCTTGTACTCATTCAGACCTTCACGCCCCTGGCGAATCACACCCTTTCTATCCACCATGCGGATATTTTCCAGCTGAGCACCCAGTTTCAGGAGAAGCTGCATGGAAGCCAGGGCTGCGGCACCCGCGCCAAGGCAGACTATTTTTACCGAACTCAACTCCTTAGCCTGTAGCTCCAGGGCATTGATCAGCCCGGCAGAAACGATAATGGCTGTTCCATGTTGATCATCATGAAAGACCGGGATATCAAGACGTTCCTTTAGCGCTTTTTCGATATAAAAGCAGTGTGGCGCGCCAATATCTTCCAGATTAATCCCGCCAAACCCACTGGATACATTCACCACTGTCTCGATAAAGTCATCAGGTGAATCACAGGTCACCTCGAGATCAATCACATCGATATCAGCAAATCGTTTAAAAAGTACCCCTTTACCTTCCATCACCGGTTTAGCCGCCAGAGCCCCAACATTCCCCAGGCCCAGAACTGCACTGCCATCAGTGATCACTGCCACCGTATTTCCTTTGGCCGTGTAGTTATAGGCCTCTATTGGATCGGTAACGATGGCCCTCACCGGTGCGGCCACGCCTGGCGTATAGGCCAGACTCAATTCTTCCTGAGTTTCACAGGGTTTGGTCAGCAAGGTACCAATCTTGCCTGGGATTGGCTTAGCATGATAAGTCAGTGCCGCCTGCACTTTTTCTTCATTTGAATCTTTTTCTTCTGCCATGACTTTAACTTTGGAAACTTCCTATTTGATTACTCATCCAGTGTCTTCAGCATAGCAGGATGATTAACTGTCATACGTAACTTATGATTGTAATAAGCAATCCAGCCTCGCACACGAATTCGCCTACCCTTGAGCTGCAATATCGAACTGCCTGCAAAATACACGAGATTTTTGCGATTAATCCTTACTGAAAAATGATTGCCCATATCCAGCCAGATGCTCTTCCTGCTCTCGCCCACTTTACTCACGACGCCTTCGACGATTCGGAAACCCGTATCCTGCCGGCTTAATTCATCTGGACTTTTGGGCTCATAGCTGGCATGCCCCCAGATTCCCTTACCCTCTGTTTTTGCCTCGGCCTCCAGAGAAAAATAACAGTCCACATTCCAGGTATTCGGTGGGACGACAATCGCAAAACCCAGTCCGCGGCGAATCAGTGTTGCCGCCAGATTCTGCCCATCCTCGGTGAAGACGTGGGCTAGAATGCGTTTATAACGATCTTTTTTAACCTTGCCAAATTTGAGCCTGAGCACTGGACTTTTTGCCAGCAGATGTTGAATGGTCGCCTTTGCCTCCTGGGCATAGGCCTGTTCAGGGCGCTCAAGATGCCCCATCTCGGGGCTGTTTACCGCGATAAAGCGCACCTTTCTACCATCAGTCAGTTTGATGGTATCGCCATCATAGACCTTTGCCAGCGTGACAACTTCATCATAAGCATCAGTGGAACAATCATTGGCTGCCTGGGCAGAGAGGATGGCTACAAAGAAAAAGGCGCCTGTTAGAGGCGCCTTTTTCAGGGTTCTTAGCCACACGGACATGAATTATTTCATACCATACTTCTGGCGGAACTTGTCAACTCGGCCGGCGGTATCAACAATCTTCTGCTTACCGGTGAAGAAAGGATGGCACTGCGAGCAGACTTCTATAGTTAGATCCTTGCCTGCCGTCGAGCGTGTTGCAAAACTGTTGCCACAACTACAGGTCACGGTGACATCTGTGTAGTTAGGATGGATATCTGCTTTCATGGTTAACCTCGTTCTAGCGTACCGCCACCGGAACCTGGGAGTCTGGCACGGTACTGTCAATAAAGGCGGCAGAGTCTACTGAAAGATCCCCCCTGATGGCAAGCAGAAATGGCGCGATTCAGGAAATCCGCGCCGATGATCTGGGTGTTAACCGCGCGCCTCAGCATACCGGGCAAACTGAATCACCTGTGCCTCGTGCCGCGGCTGAGCCGCCTGACGTGGCATCGGTGTATTACTGAATAGCTCCTGATAACGATCACGCAAGGTGTAAAATGAATCCCACATCATTCTGGAAATCTCCAGGGTGGCGGCCATTGGTGATGACGAACGCTCCCGGGCCCGGTCAATGCGCCACTGCAGGCGCTCCAGGCGGACCCTGGACTCTTCTGAGGCATTTTGAATGGCCCGGTTAATGGTCTCGGCGCGCTTTGACTCAAATTCCTCAGGGTCATTCATGGCCAGTTCCATCCAGTAGGAAAAGTCCCATTTCACTGCATCGGTACTCTGCTTCATAACTTGCTCCCCTACATCTCACACCCGGCTCACATCTAAATGGGCACCTATAGCTGGTGCTGGATATTGTTTCTCAATATGAGCCACTCAGGCACCACAGTACTGGTTAGGATCAGGTACCTTATGTTCAGATCTTCGCCTTTTTATGCAGTATTGTCAAAAAGCTCACAGAGAATGAGGTATTTGTGGAATACATGAGATTATGCAGCTTACCTATTGAAAACCATGTAAAAAGTTGGCTCTCTGAACAGAAATGACATATTCAACAGAACGTCACAAACTGTGAACTCCACAACAAACGTGAGCTAGAACCCTCAATTCTTACCAAATAACTTAATTTGGGTAGAGAAAAACTGGATCGAGCAGAGGGTTGGAATTGGCGGCTAACCGAGTCATGAATATGGCTACCATATCGAGAGCGTAATGAGCGACGCCCTGGCTCCCGGCATTGCTCTACCTCGCACGTCCCTGTGCTCGAGGCA
Organism: Thioalkalispiraceae bacterium; assembly: GCA_050117915.1. Taxonomy (GTDB): domain Bacteria; phylum Pseudomonadota; class Gammaproteobacteria; order UBA6429; family Thiohalophilaceae; genus SZUA-24. The sequence continues at coordinate 3,409 of JASFLV010000284.1, forward strand.
AAAGCGAGTCACAGGAAGCTGATCGAGCAAAAGGGATGGAAATGGCGGCTAATCGAATCATCAATATGGCTACCAGCCATCAAGAGCGTAATGAGCGACGCTCTGGCTAGGCAAAAGTTTGCGAGAAACCAGAGTTTATATGCGAATAAATGAGGATTTCGAGCAAACTTTTAACAACGCCAGAGCAAGCGCAGTAGCTCTCATCGCTTCATGGAGTCGAAGAATTCGGCATTAGTTTTCGACACCTTCATCTTATCGGTCAAAAACTCCATCGCGGCAATCTCATCCATGTCGTGCACGACCTTGCGGATAATCCACATCTTTTGCAGCTCATCGGGTTTAGTCAGCAGCTCCTCACGGCGGGTACCAGAGCGGTTGATGTTGATCGCGGGATAGAGACGCTTTTCTGCAATACGGCGGTCCAGGTGGATTTCCATGTTACCGGTGCCTTTGAACTCTTCGTAAATCACATCATCCATCCGTGAACCAGTATCAATCAGGGCGGTAGCCAGGATCGTTAACGACCCGCCTTCCTCGATATTCCGCGCCGCACCGAAGAAACGCTTGGGTCGATGCAGGGCGTTGGCATCCACACCACCGGTCAGCACCTTACCCGATGATGGGATCACCGTATTATAGGCGCGCGCCAGGCGGGTGATCGAATCGAGCAGAATGACCACATCCTTTTTGTGTTCCACCAGGCGCTTGGCCTTTTCGATCACCATCTCGGCAACCTGTACATGGCGACTGGCCGGCTCATCGAAGGTCGAGGAAATCACCTCACCACGCACCGAGCGTTCCATCTCGGTGACTTCTTCCGGACGTTCGTCAATCAATAACACCATCAGGTGACACTCGGGATTCCGGTTGGTAATCGACTGCGCGATATTTTGCAGCATCATGGTCTTACCCGCCTTCGGCGGCGAGACAATCAGGCCACGCTG
>JASFLV010000285.1:0-4347 GCA_050117915.1 Thioalkalispiraceae bacterium
CCGTCCCAGGATATTTTCTGGACCTGGCTGTAGGCTTTATCGCGTGCCTCAGCGACAGTCGTGCCAAGTGCGGTAATACACAGGACCCGGCCACCACTAGTGACGATGTTACCGTTCTGCTGAGTCGTCCCTGCATGAAAAACTTTGACCTCGGGACCGGTATCCGGATTTTCCACGCCGCTGATCATTTTCCCTTTCTCGTAGCTTCCAGGATAGCCCCCCGCGGCCATGACGACGCCCATACAGGCACGTGGGTCCCAGTCTGCTGTTTCCTGATCCAGTGTCTGGCTGACGGCGGCCTGGCACAACCTGACCAGGTCAGACTGCAGGCGCATCATGATCGGTTGGGTCTCGGGGTCACCAAAGCGGACGTTGTATTCGATAACTTTGGGCGTCCCGTTGGCCATGATCATCAAGCCAGCGTAGAGAAAGCCAGTATAGGGGTGGCCTTCTGCGGCCATTCCCCTGACGGTGGGTATAATCACTTCCTGCATGATGCGATCATGGATTTCAGGGGTGACCACGGGGGCGGGAGAATAGGCACCCATGCCGCCGGTATTCAGGCCGGTATCACCCTCTCCAACCCGCTTATGGTCCTGGCTGGTGGCCATGGGGAGGATATGTTCGCCGTCTACCATGCAGATGAAGCTGGCCTCTTCGCCATCGAGATATTCCTCAATCACAACCCGGTGGCCGGCCTCACCAAAGGCATTACCCGCCAGCATGTCCTCAACCGCTGCGATGGCCTCATCCTCGGTCATCGCGACGATCACACCTTTGCCTGCAGCGAGGCCATCGGCCTTGACGACGATCGGTGCGCCCTGTTGCTTGATATACGCAATGGCAGGATCGACTTCTGTGAAGTTCTGATAAGCGGCCGTCGGGATGTGATGCCTGGCCAGAAAGTCCTTGGTAAAGGCCTTGGAGCCTTCCAGTTGCGCGGCGCCCTTCGTTGGTCCAAAGCAGGCCAGACCCTGAGCAGTGAATGCATCGACGATGCCCGCCACCAACGGTGCCTCGGGGCCGACGATGGTCAAATCAATCTGGCTCTGTTTTGCAAAATGGATAAGGGACGGTATGTCTTCCGCACCGATGGCAACATTTTCAATTTTATCTTCCTGGGCGGTACCAGCATTGCCTGGAGCGACATAGACGTGATTAACGTGAGTGGACTGGGCTGCTTTCCAGGCCAGGGCGTGTTCCCGGCCGCCACTGCCGACGATAAGTACATTCATAATTTAGAGCCTGGTTAACTTGTTAACGGGTATTATTGGTCAGGTTTGTTGTGGTGCAACATGTATTTACTGGTTTCGTATAGAGCAAAAGTCAATTGCTGCATTTTATCAGCAACAACCTGGTGTTGTTCCAGAACATTGATACGACTGTCTGCACCCTGTAACTGAACTAATGATGCATTTTTACCATTATCCATCATCGTAAAATAAAACTCATTACCAAGTAAACCCAGTTTGGAGATCTTGTTGTGTTCGATGGTGAAGGCATAACGTCTGTCGTCAAATTGTGGGTCGAGTAAATCACGTCCAAGTGTCGTGTTTGTATACTCGATTCCTGCTAGTCCCGCAATAGTCGGTAACAAATCGAGCTCACTGGCAATCTTGTCGATCCTACGTGGTTTAACCAGTTGTGGAGCGTAAATGACCAGCGGCGTAAACATCCCGCTTAAGTTGGTGTTATTTAGATAAGCATCACCATGTTCACCTGGATAACCACTAATTCCGTGGTCACCAAAAAAGACAAATATCGTATTGTCGAAATAGGCCTCTTTACTTGCCGCTCGCATGAAGTAACCAATGCTGTGATCCATAAAACGAAAAGCGTTATATTCCATGTTACTGGTGAAGCCATGTTTCCTGAGTGTCTCAATATCAACCTGCTCGGGTTCGAAACCATAGCTTTCTGCCGGAATGTGATAGGGGCCATGGTTACCGGCGGTCTGGATGATGGCAAAAAATGGTTCGTCCTGTTTACGCAGAACCCAGTTAGCCTCGATAAACAAGCTGGCATCGTCGATGCCCCAGACATCCATGCGTGGTTTGGTATAACTCCCTTCCTCATACAATCTAAGACCACGAATGTTATGTTGCAGAATACCGCGTATATTGCCCCAGTTAGCGCTACCACCAATGAAATAAAATTTTTCATAGTTTTTGAAATCATTGATGATTGTATGCTGATCGACGACCAGGGGATTTCGTGATGAAGTTTTATTGACCTCGATATCGGGTATCCCTGTGATCGCCGCAAAAACAGAACGGGCAGTTCCCCAATGTGGGGTAAAATAACGTGTAAAAGAAAGCCCTTCACGTTCCAGTTTGTCAAAGTTTGGTGTCGATTTCAGTTTGTTGCCAAAAGCGCTCGATTTATACGCTGCATAGGATTCAAGAAACACCATAACGATGTTTGGTGGTGGATTGCTGGCTGTTTGTGACGGAACATGTCGGCGGTAATTGAGTCGTTGTTTATCTGGCTCGGTAACACCAAGATACTGACTGACTACAGCATAATATTCTCGAGTTTTATTTTCATCATAAACCACTTCCTTGTTCTTGACGGTATTAAAAAAATATAAAACCGGGTTGGAGGCGAGTGATGAGGCATAGGCATGGGGGCTGAAAAAGGCATCACTCCAGCGCAGAGGGTAATAGGAAAATTTACCAAACATGGCAAATATTACGATAAAAAAGCTGAAGGGCGCGATCCAGAATTTATGGCGTCGTTTAATAACGGGGGCGGACTGTATTCGATAAAAGAGAATCACCCGATGGACCACATAGGCATCCAGGGCGATCAACCCAATAACAAGTAGCGTCCAGGGAATTACCGCGTAGGTTTGCCAGACCATTTGTGCCGAGGTAGAGAAGTTCTGAACAAACCGCAGCACGGTTGCATCGATCCGTCGATGTAGATAAGCAAAGTGACCGAAGTCGACTAGATAAATCAGCAATACTCCAGTAGCTGCAAGTACCAGGTAACTCAGCCAGAGGTGATGGGTCAGGCGGTTATAAAAAGGACTGAGCCATTTGATCCAGCCAAGCAGGAACAGGGGTAACAGGACATATAAAGTCAGGCGCAGATCAAACTTCAGACCAAGATAAAAGGCATATAACAGGTCCTGACCAGGAACCGGATCAGCTGGATTGTCAAAGGCAAACCAGAAGATCAACCGCAGCGCAGACAAAATGAGCAAGGTGAGTAACACAATGCTCAGTATTAAGCGGAATAGACGGGGAATATGCTGGGTGAACGTGATTAATTGCATTAAAAGGAGTTTATCTGCGTTTTATTAAGCTGAGCTTAAGATCCCTGATCTAACTTATTGAAAATGAGTAAACATTACCTGGGGTCAAAAGAATTAAACAATTAGTCATAAAAATACGTAATTATCTGTTATTTATAGGTTTATTGTTGGCTGTATTAGCCATTGCCTGGTTTGGTTATGTTTATCAGGTGAGTCGGGTAACCGGTGCCCACCCGATCTACTTGCAACTGGGTGGGCCAGACCAGATGACCTTGCGCTGGGGAAGCGTCGTTCCCGCTAAACATATGGTGGAGTATGGTCTGTCACCAGACAAGCTGATACTTAGAGTTACAGAAGTCAGGGCAGTATCAAACCATCGCGTGACTTTAACCAATTTAACCCCCGATACAAAATATTATTATCGCATTGTAAAACCCGGGCAACTATCCAGTATAGAAGTAAACAGTTTTGTGACTTCTCCGCCAGCAGGTACAACGCGTAAAACCCGCATCTGGTTACTCGGCGATCCAGGTAAATCCGGTGATAAAGTCAAAGTGCGTGATGCCGCCATGCGGTGGCTGCAGCAACATCCTCGCGAGCACTTAGCTGATCTGGATCTGATTATGTCAACCGGAGACCAGGCTTATCCCAATGCGACTTATCATGAGTATGTCAAAGATTTCCTGTTGCCATTTCAAAGTATGTTTAAACGCGTACCTGTCTGGCCGGTTTTTGGCAATCATGACGCTCGCCGCTGGAGTTTTTATCAGTTATTCGATCGACCTGAACATGGTGAATTGGGTGGCCTGGCTTCCAATTCGAAGAGCTATTTTTCCTTCGATTATGCTCAAACTCATTTCATTTTTCTGGATTCCAATGACCAGACGATCACGCCAGGTAGCCCGATGCTGGACTGGTTAGTCCATGATCTTGCAATGAACAAGCAAACCTGGACGATTGTATTGTTTCATCACCCTCCCTATACCAGGGGGTCCTATGACTCTGACAGGGCAGATAGTTTCAAGCATCGTTTCCAGAATATCCGGTCACATTTATTACCGATCCTTGAGTTAGCCCAGGTGGATCTG
>JASFLV010000286.1:0-4310 GCA_050117915.1 Thioalkalispiraceae bacterium
TATCCATGGAAGGCCGGATGACCTTGTGTAATATGGCCATCGAGGCAGGTGCCCGTGCCGGCATGGTTGCTGTTGATGACAAAACAATTGACTACGTCAAAGGCAGACCCTTTGCCCCCAAAACTGATCATTGGGAACAGGCGGTAGCTGCCTGGCGGGAACTGGTTAGTGATAGTGATGCCAAGTTTGACAAGGTCATTCATCTGGATGCGGCGAGTATTCAACCACAGGTGACCTGGGGGACTTCGCCGGAAATGGTGGTTGGTGTCGATGCCCAGGTCCCTAATCCTGCCAGTTTTTCTGACCCGGTTAAACAGGAAGGTGCCCAGGCCGCACTGAAATATATGGGCCTGGAGGCCGGCACCCCAATCAATGAGATTCAGGTCGATAAAGTCTTTATTGGATCCTGCACCAACTCACGGATTGAGGACTTGCGTGCCGCGGCGGGTATTGCCCGGGGACATAAAGTGGCAGCTAACGTCAAACTGGCCATGGTTGTGCCGGGTTCCGGTTTGGTAAAACAACAGGCTGAAGAGGAAGGCCTGGATAAGATATTTATTGATGCTGGTTTTGAATGGCGTGAACCGGGCTGTTCCATGTGTCTGGCCATGAATGCGGATCGACTGGAACCGGGTGAGCGATGCGCCTCGACCTCCAATCGCAACTTCGAGGGACGCCAGGGGCAGGGGGGGCGTACCCATCTTGTCAGTCCGGCGATGGCAGCGGCAGCCGCAGTTACCGGACACTTTACGGATATCCGTGAATTTAACAGTACGGCAGAGCATTGATTATGTCCTTGATTACGGAACAGGTTATTGCAGGTTTCAAAAATAGACTGGAGCAACATCCGGTCTATCAAGCTGTAAATTCCATCGAACGATTAGGCTGTTTTATGGAGCACCATGTCTATTCGGTGTGGGATTTTATGTCCCTGATTAAGTACTTACAAAACGAGGTTGCGCCCACTCGCTATCCCTGGATACCGGAAGGGGATCCAGATGTAAGACGCTTTATCAATGAGTTGGTGCTGGAGGAGGAATCAGATCAAATTGCGCCTGGCAGCTCCAGTGAGCATGAATTTACCAGCCATTTTGAACTGTATTGCGGAGCAATGAATGAAATCGGTGCAAGTCCAGACAATATTCTGGCCTTTGTTGAACAGGTAAAATGTAAAGGTATCGATACTGCATTAGATGATAAAACAGTACCGGGACCATCCAGGAAATTTACACGCCAGACATTCGAGTTTATAGCATCCGATAAACCGCACAGAGTAGCTGCAGCGCTGGCATTGGGTAGAGAACATATTATTCCCTGTATGTTCAGGAGTTTTCTCAAGAATCTTGGGGTGACGGAGCAAGCTGCCCCTGTTTTTCATTACTACCTGAATCGGCATGTACACCTGGATGAAGATTTTCATGCGCCCTTGTCATTACGACTTCTGAATAGTCTGTGTGAGGATGATAAGCAAAAGCAGGCTGAGGCGATTGAGGCAGCAGAGTTGGCCGTCGAAGCACGTGTCAGATTCTGGGATGGCGTGCTTGCAGCAATGGATTCTATCTAAAGAAAATTTACAGCGAAGAGATAAATAATGGAAAAATTTGTAAGGTTAACAGCGATCGTCGCCCCGATGGACCGTGCCAATGTGGATACGGATGCGATTATTCCCAAACAGTTTTTAAAATCGATCAAGCGCTCTGGCTTTGGTCCCAACCTGTTTGATGAATGGCGTTACCTGGATCATGGTGAACCCGGTATGGATAACAGTAAGCGGCCACTTAATCCTGATTTTGTCCTCAATCAACCACGTTACCTAGGCGCGAAGATCTTGCTGGCACGTGAAAACTTCGGCTGTGGTTCCTCGCGCGAACATGCTCCCTGGGCATTGGAGGATTATGGTTTTCGCGTGATTATTGCGCCCAGTTTTGCAGATATTTTTTATAACAATTGTTTTAAAAATGGCATTCTGCCCATCGTATTAGAATCAGAAATAGTCGATCAGTTGTTCAAAGCAGTACAGGCGGAAGAAGGTTACCAGCTTACGGTTGATCTGGAAAAACAGGTAATCATTAAAGCGGATGGTGATGAGATCAAGTTCGACGTTGATGAATTCAGGAAACACTGTTTGATCAATGGGCTGGATGATATTGGTTTGACCTTGCAACATGTTGACGAAATCCGGGCATATGAAGAAAAGCGTAAACAACAGGCGCCATGGCTATTCTAACAATAGGTTTGTGTTAAAACGCCTTAACTAATTTTATAAAGAGACAGATTATGACGAGTAAAATATTAGTGCTCCCGGGTGATGGTATTGGCCAGGAGATTGTGGGTGAAGCTGTAAAGTTAATTAAACTCCTGCAGAGTGACTATGGATTAAAAGTTGAAATGGAAGAGGCCCTGGTAGGGGGGACTGCTTATGATGCGACTGGTAAACCCCTGCCAGATGAAACGCTGGAACTGGCCAAGCAGGCTGATGCTGTGCTATTAGGTGCAGTCGGTGGCTATAAATGGGAAGAACTGGATATCGCCGTTCGCCCGGAAAAAGGCTTATTAGGCTTGCGCTCAGGACTCGGGTTGTTTGCCAACCTGCGCCCAGCCATCTTGTATCCACAACTTGCCGATGCCTCTACTTTGAAACCTGAGGTGGTATCCGGGTTAGATATCATGATTGTACGTGAATTGACTGGCGGTATTTATTTCGGGCAACCACGTGGTATTCGTGAACTGGATAACGGGGAGAAACAAGGTTTCAATACACTTGTTTACAAAGAATCAGAGATTACGCGTATTGCCAAGGTTGCCTTTGATATTGCGCGTAAACGCCAATCAAAAGTCTGTTCGGTTGATAAGGCTAATGTGCTTGAATGTACTGAACTATGGCGTAATACGGTTATTGATTTACATAAGCAGCACCAGGATATCGAATTGAGCCATATGTATGTGGATAATGCAGCAATGCAATTAGTACGTGAGCCAAAACAATTTGATGTTATGGTCACGACAAATATGTTTGGTGATATCCTGTCGGACGCAGCGGCAATGTTAACCGGTTCGATAGGTATGTTACCCTCCGCATCACTGAATGAAACCGGGCAGGGTATGTATGAACCTATCCATGGTTCAGCACCGGATATCGCAGGTAAGAATATTGCCAATCCACTTGCAACGATCCTGTCAGTGGCGATGATGCTGCGTTATACGCTGGATGTACCCGAGCTTGCCGAGCGTATCGAAAAAGCGGTGAGTGACGTGCTGGATGATGGCCTGCGAACTGCAGATATTTATAGTGACGGTATGCAAAAAGTCAGCACCACGGAAATGGGTGAAGCTGTCATCAAGAAACTTAAAAATTAGTAGAAGTAAATTCAGGGGTTATAAAATGAAACGTGTAGGTTTAGTCGGTTGGCGCGGTATGGTTGGTTCAGTACTCATGCAACGTATGCTTGAGGAAAAAGATTTTGATGTTATTGAACCACTGTTTTTTACCACATCGCAAACCGGGCAGGCCGGTCCAGATATTGGTAAAGATGTACCAGCACTCAAAGATGCAAAAGATGTTGATGAATTGAAAAACATGGACATCATTATTACCTGCCAGGGTGGCGATTACACCAAGCAAGTATATCCACAACTTCGGAGTGCGGGTTGGGATGGATACTGGATTGATGCGGCTTCCAGTTTGCGCATGGCGGATGACAGTATCATTGTCCTGGACCCGGTTAATCTGAATGTTATCAAGGATGCGATTACCAATGGTACCAAAACCTATGTTGGCGGTAACTGCACAGTTAGCCTGATGTTAATGGCGATTGGCGGCCTGTTTGAAAAAGACCTGATTGAATGGATTACACCGATGACTTATCAGGCGGCTTCGGGTGCTGGTGCACAGAACATGCGTGAGCTAATCAGGCAGATGGGTGCGATTCACGATGATGTCAAAAAACTGCTTGATGATCCTGCCAGTGCCATTTTGCAAATCGATAAACAGGTAACGGATTTTATGCGTAGTGCCAGTTATCCTGTAGAACATTGGCCAGTACCTTTAGGCGCCAGTTTAATTCCCTGGATCGATGTGCAGCTAGACTCAGGGCAAAGCAAGGAAGAGTGGAAAGCACAGGTCGAGACTAACAAGATTCTCGGGCGTAGCGATAATCCAGTTCCAATCGATGGGCTTTGTGTACGGATTGGTGCCATGCGTTGTCATTCTCAGGCGTTGACAGTCAAACTGAAAAAAGATGTACCAATCAATGAAATTGAAGGTATCCTGGCAGAGGCCAATGACTGGGTCAAAGTCGTCCCCAATGATC
>JASFLV010000287.1:0-4310 GCA_050117915.1 Thioalkalispiraceae bacterium
TTTTTATCATCTTTGCAACGACAGTGCAGGCTAAACTGGTCAGCAACGAGGTGAGTTACCAGCTGGATGGCAAGGAGTTCAAGGGCTACCTGGCTTATGATGAGGCGATTAAGGGTAAGCGCCCAGGGGTGTTAGTCGTCCATGAGTGGTGGGGACATACCGAGTTTGCCCGTGAACGAGCCCGTGCCCTGGCCAGGATGGGTTATGTCGCCTTTTCGCTGGATATGTATGGGGATGGCAAGACCGCCGATCATCCGAAAGATGCAGGGCGGTTTTCTGGACAGGTGAAGAGTAACATGGCCGCAGCGCAGGCCCGTTTCCTGGCGGCCAGGGAACAGTTGCTTGCCAGCAAGGTTACGGATCAGGACAAGATTGCGGCGATTGGTTATTGTTTTGGAGGTGGGATTGTTCTTGAGATGGCGCGTCGCGGTGTCAATCTTGATGGTGTCGTCAGTTTTCATGGTAGTCTGGGTACTGAACAACCGGCCAGCAAGGGCGAAGTCAAGGCAAAAGTGCTGGTCTTTAATGGTGCTGATGACCCGTTCGTCAAGCCAGAATCAATTACTGCCTTTAAGCGAGAGATGCAACAGGCCGGGGTAGATTTCACCTTTGTCAGCGTTCCCGGAGCCAAACATTCATTTACGAACCCAGCGGCGACTGCAAATGGTAAAAAGTTCGATCTACCTCTGGAGTACAACAAACAGGCTGCGCAAAGTACCTGGCAACAAATGAAAAGCTTCTTTGACGAAATTTTCAACTAACGCTTCTCCCGCTAACACTGTTCAGGGGGCCTGGCACATCGTGCGCCGGGCCCTGAATAATGTTCTATTTATGAATAAGTTACGAATTTCTAATATGCAAAATGTGAACTGGCGCACATTTTTAGTGTGTTGAACTGATCTATCCTCTCGGTCCGTGCCCCTTGGTTAAGCCCCCAAGTTTTGGGTAAAAAGAGGAAGAAAAAGAATGGCTGCACTCATACAATTTGCCAGCGGAGCGCCGGGCATAAAATATAGCCTTGAGAAACGGCATATCACAATCGGGAGAGTGAGCGCGGGCAATGATATTTGCCTGCCCTGTTCGTTCGTCAGTAAACATCACGCTCGGCTTGAAGTGGTCAACAGTTTGATCAGACCCGGTGCTTTCGATGTGTATATTGAAGACCTGGGTAGTACCAACAAGACCTACGTGAATGATGAACCCATTACTCGTTGTAAGCTGGAGGAAGGGGATCTGCTGCGAATTGGTCGTAATACCATGAAGTTTGATACCTCTGATGGCTTTCCTAATCTGGATCCCGTCGAGATCGATTTTGAACTCCCCAAGCCGGGTCAGTCCCAGACCTGGAATTTCAGTCGCCGGCTCAGCGTTATGGATTCAGACTAAACTGACGCTGGATCAATGCTCCGAGTGCCTTGGCAGCGGGCCCATGTTGCCGCTGCGGGTTATATTGCAGGTAGACAGGCGATTTATAATGCTCCCCACTTTCAAGCGGGAGCGGTTTGAGGGTTTCTCTTGCCAGATGCTCGATGATGAGATGCTTTTGTAGCCAGCCAAAGGCCTGGCCTAGCAACACCGCTTCCACAGCCTGTTGATGGCTGGAAACAGTCCAGAGAGGCTGTTTCTGTTCTGATAATCCCCTGACACGTCCCTGAATCGCGATACAACGATGTTTCTTCAGCATCAGCGGGGTAATCGGGGGATCACAGCCCATCAGGGGATGATTTGGCTGGGCCACAGCTATCCACTCCAGTTCCCCCAGGTTCTGGCTACTCATCGCCCAGAATTGCTGACTGCTGATAACTAGATCGGCCTGGCCGGCGCCTTCCCCGTCAGTCTGGCCATCACAGGCTGACTGACAGATATTGAGCACGGTTTTTGGAAAGTGGGTCTGAAATTCACCGAGCACCTGGTGCAAAAACTGGCTGGGGCAGTGGGCGTCAATCCACAGAGACAGGCCAGGTTCGTGTCCCAGGCGAAGGCTATCCGCGAGCTCCAGCAGATCCTCATAGTCGTCCAGCAGGGCGCGCATGCGGTTCAGGAGCAGGGCGCCGTGGTCTGTGAGGACGGCGCGGCGGCCTTTGATGGTCAATAAATCTAGTCCAAGCTGGTCCTGCAATTTACTCACCGCATAACTCAGCGCGGACTGGCTACGCTGCAGTTGTTGCGCCGCCTGAGCAAAGCCACCTGCATCGATCACCGTCCGCAGGATGTGCCAGGGGTCAAGATTGGCCTTAGTTTGCGACATGGCCTAAATATATCAAAATTTTCGATATATACACCTTATTAATCGGCTTTTTATTCGAAAAATTAGGGGTCATAATAGTAATAGGTTCATTCAACCATGAGGAGGAACCATGGAAACTATCCTGCAGAGCACTTCAAAAAGGCTGAGCAGACTTCAACACGCTATCCAGCAGACTGGCTCAACGCTGATAGGACGGGCGGGCGGCCTTGAAGAATTATGTGTCATGAGTGCCAGGGGCTTGTTAGGGCTATTTTTTATCTATTTTGGCCTCGACAAGTTTGTCAATTATTCTGATGTTGGCATTTACATGTCAGCCTTCGGCATCTCTGGGCTGTTTTTGCCGCTGGTGATTCTGCTTGAGGTCGTAGGCGGGGTTGCCCTGCTGGTGGGCTGGCAGTTGAAACGGGTTGCCGGGCTGCTCGCTGGTTTCACCTTGCTGACAGCATTGATTTTCCATTCCGATTTCTCTGAGCAGGTACAGCTAATTCTGTTTATGAAGAACATCGCCATAACTGGCGGTCTACTGTTGTTCGTGGCTGTCGGTGCGGGCCGTTTAAGCCTCGATGCCAAACAGACTGGCAAAAGTAAAAAGACCAGGAAAACCAGATAAATCATAACAACGTTAAGAAAAGGCCAGCAGCAAAGCTGGCCTTTTTTGTTTTTTGACCGATAAACATGAGTAATGCTCGTCAAGCCAGTACCGATTCAATATACTTTTCCAGTACTGTCGGGGTATCTTAATTTCAGGTTTTGATGGATTTTAATGGCGTATCTTATTCTTATTCAGGACGGTTCAGCGGGCGTCCGCTTCCCAATCGATAGTCAGCAAATGACCATTGGTCGCAGTGAGGACAATAATATTTGTCTGGATGACGAGCTGGTGAGTAAACATCATGCAGTACTCGAGGCCATCGTCAAGGAAGATGAAGACATGCGCATTGAGTACTACCTGCATGATCAGGATAGTACCAATCATAGTTTCGTTAATGATGAGCGGGTCAAGATACGCAGGCTCAGTCATGATGATATCATTCGAATTGGCAAGAGTAATTTCAGGTTTGTCGATGACTCTCACGACGAACTGGACGCTACAACTAAACTACAGAAGACCTGGATTCCAGGTGTATATCTGGCTAAGAAAGCTAAGTCGAAAAGCAAAAAGAAGTCCGGTAAAAGATAGTCTGGTAAATTACTGACTCTATTTAACGATATCTGACGGGTGATCATAACGAATATGATCAGGTGACACGGCACCCCCTGAGATAATAAATGTCATCGCCTGATCCATGCTCCAGTCAGTAGATACCAGTTTTTCAGTGGGTACGATTTCGAGATAACCAGATGTTGGATTTGGTGTGGTCGGGACATAAACCGCAGCAAGTTGTCGGCCTGTAGTTTCATCATTGAATACCCGTGTTACAAAGCCTACGGCTTTCATCTCAGGGGAGGGAAACTCAATTAGCACAACCCGTTGTAGCTCATCCGGTTTGGTTTGTAAGACGGACAGGAATTTCTTGACTGCACTATAAACCGACTGGACTAGGGGTATGCGATGAATAAAATACTCGAAGATCTTTATCAGGCGTTGACCAATGACCACTGAAGTAACCCAGCCCAGAAAGTAGAGTGCAATAATCGTCAGTAAAATAGCAATCGTGTTGAGTAACCAGGGAGCCTGGAGAAGCTCGGCCAGGTAGGGGGAGTGTTTTTCAATTTCTCTGGCAAGCGCGATAGCCGATGGCAGCCCTATCTTTGATAACTGGTTGAGAATGAATTCAAAAACGATCCAGGTGAACCACAGGGGGATGACTGTGAGAATTCCGGTAAAAATATTACGCTGCGCACGACTGAGAAAACGTGATTTTGTTTTTCTGTTGGCGGATTTATTATCCATATGCTTTGGCCAGATAGTAGATAATGATTAAACTATCACCCAGCGTTTCATATGGCAATCTGTAGCTGGATCTTAATGATGAGTGTTAATTGTCTGGGATCTGTTGCCGTAATTCGTCACGATCAAACCACCATTTGTCAGCAACGATGATTTCGAGCATTTTTGCCA
>JASFLV010000288.1:0-4287 GCA_050117915.1 Thioalkalispiraceae bacterium
GGCCTGGCAAGAAATACAGATACTGCAGTGCTCGATGCCGACCCACAAGGTTCAGCATTACAATGGCGGGCTATTAGTGAGGATGCGCAGACACCGCCAGTGTATGAAGCTGACGGCAATTTGCCAGAGCAGATTGAAGCACTGGCAGAGAAATATCACCACGTTGTTATTGATTGCCCGCCTTCAGTACACGCCCAGCAAACACATACGGTGTTGCGTCTCTGTGATCTGGCACTGATCCCGGTGCAACCTTCGCCGGTTGACCTGTGGGCTACGGTGCATACTGAACGAGCCATCCGGGATGCCCGCGAGTTGAACACAAGGCTAATGGCTATAATGGTGATTAACCAACTCGAATCCAGAACGACTCTATCTCGCCTGGTACGAGAAGCAGTGGCTGAGATTGCCCTGCCAGTCGCGAGCAACGCGATTCGAAGGCGTGCTATATATCGTACCAGTGTGCTGGAAGGCAAAAGTGTATTTGATATGGGGCGGCGTGGCGCAGAGGCTGCTAATGAGATCAATAACTTGATTGAAGAGGTAATGAGGTCATGACCAGTAAAGACAAGACGCGCGAAAAGCTCGTCGATTCAATGCGTAAAACCAAGGCCGCGGCTAGTAGCCAGTCGGATAAAAAAGCTGGCAAATCAGCGACTGACGCTGATCAGCCTCAGTCAGGGGCCAAAAAGACAGCCGGGCAAAGTAAATCAGCAACAGCCCGATCAAAGTCGAAGACCCTGCAACCTGTGGGCGATCCCTACCAGAGTGGGCGGCGAATCTGGCCCGATTAAACTATAGATAATAATCTATTTAATATAGTTTCATTATTTATTAGAATCTAAGTGTAGACTGGACCATACTAAAACCAAAGTTGCGTGAAGACCATATGGTCACGAGTTGAAGTCTCAGTAATACCCGGCTGATGCTTTTAAAAAGCAGGCAGGCTCTGGTGATAGAGGATTGTTATGAACACCACATCAGATAATAGTTACACCCCACCAGGCGCGGTGCCGGACTACCTGATTCGGCATGCGACATTACGCCAGTTGCAGGTGTTTGAGACGATTGTCCGTCTGGGCAGCTTTACACGCGCAGCAGAAGAATTATTCCTGACCCAGCCAACGGTGTCCATGCAAATCAAAAAACTTGCTGATGTGATTGGCTTGCCCCTGTTTGAACATGTTGGTCGCAAAGTCGAACCTACTGAAGCGGGTAACGAGCTATATGAAGCCTGCCGGGATATGTTCAGGACTCTCTCAAACCTGGAGATGAAGATCTCAGATTTGAAAGGGATGAAGCGCGGCCGTCTGCGTTTGGGCGCGATTACTACTGCCAAGTACTTTGCCCCGGAAGTACTCGGCGAGTTCAGTGTGTTACACCCCGGGATCGAAGTTGCACTGAAAGTGACGAACCGGGACAGAATCATCGAACGGATGCGCAATAACGAAGATGATCTCTATATCATGGGACAGGCTCCGTCAGATGAAATGGAAGTAGAAGCTTTTCCTATTGCCCCGAATCCACTAGTAGTGATGGCACCTCGCAATCATCCACTAGCAAAGCAGAAGAAGATTCCGCTGAAACGGATTGCCGAGGAACCTTTTATTCTACGCGAACCCGGCTCCGGTATTCGTGATGCAACATTGCGGACGTTTGAGGCAATGGGTTTACGACCGAATGTACGCATGGAGCTCGGTAGTAACGAAGCGATAAAACATGCGATTGTCGGTGGTCTGGGCATCTCTGTTTTATCCTTGCACACCCTGACTCTTGAAGGCGCGGATGGGCCGGTGGAAATCCTTGACGTACAGGGTTTTCCGATTATGCGGCGTTGGTACCTTGTCTATCCAAAAGGTAAGGAGTTATCACTGGTCGCTAATTCATTTAAGGAATTTGCCATGGGGTTAGAATCACGCATGTGCGAACGCATGGAATCAATCTGGCCTCGTTTTAAAGACATCATGGCAAATGGGAAAAAGCCGGCAAAAAAAGCTAAGACAACCGGGAAAAAAACCAAAAAGCAGTCATCGCGCTAATCAGCTTTAAACTTTGAAATATCTTGCTCCAACATAGTATTACTAGATGGCGATGTTCATGATCTTGCTGTGATCCATCATTTTGATGGCGTTTTCCAGGTCGATTTGATCGGGGTTGTCAGTGCTATGTTGTTGTAGTACTTCGATGACCTGTTCCTGTTCCAGGGTTGAATAGGAACCATCTATATCCTGGACAAAGCCCGCCCAGGGGACGAATTGAGTCTGCGGAAATAACTGTCCTGATTCGGATGAGACATCAATATTCAATCCGGCTATGAACAAAACCTTTTTACCATTGTAAGCATGTTCCTTAACGATTGAACGGAAGGTCCGATCAAATTCAATTTGAGTATTAATCTGTGCTGCAGTGAGGATCGGTGACTGGGAAGTCAGGATCTGTGGCATATAACGGATTAAATTAAACTCCAGGTGATACCGGCTCTCCTGCTCGAGCGGGATATTGCGACGGAAGAAAAACATATCTGAACCAAGATGCGTACCGATATTTTGAGGAGATGTGTCCTGGAAAACATCGTTCCCCAGTTTCTCGACAAGTTTGTCAGAGGCTTTGAACACCTTGGAGGTACTTTGAATCCTCATCGGTAGGGGTTGGCTGTTCTGGCTGGTTTCAATGAATTCATCGAGATGTAACAGCAGACCTTGCTCACGCTCTGCATTCAGCAGCATGTTGTCGATGATGATAATCGGGCTGCCGCCAAGATTGTGAGTCAGGATATTCTGCTGGGCAAACCAGTATTCATTTTGATACCAGCTAAGTACATTGTGAATTTTTCCACAACTGGGTCCCAGGCTTCCGTCTTCGGTTTGCATGCGCTGGCAGACGCCAAAGGTATTGCTTTTCAGGTCATAACCGACATGGCTGGCCTGGATAATGACCAGGTCTTTGCCGTGTTCCGCATGGGGACCATGACGATCCGTGGCGACGATGCCACCTACCAGGCCATGGTTGAACGGAAAGGTGCCAAAGTGTTTGGCCATCATGATAATTGGGTAACCCTGGCTTTCGTCGGAGCAAAACGCGCGTGATGGCATGATCTTGCCTGCTTCATAACCCAGTGACAGGCACCAATTATAGAGTCGTGGCATGAACTGGTTATAGGACATCATCTTGCCATTGATCTCAAACCCGCCGACAGGTTTGATCATAATCGCGGCTAAATCTGGCATGGGGACTTACTCTTATACTTATTATATATAATCGTAAATGGATACATCGATTATTATATATAGTTTTTCATCTATTGGTAGTCTGTTCACTTATCAATATTTGCATTTCTCGACCAGGCGCTGCTTTAGTCAGAAGTCGGGGCAACAGGGGAGAGTGGCGGCGGGAATAGTCCCTGTGCTGGTGATAATGATAATCGAAACATGAAGTTACGTGTTCAGGGGAGCAACTGTGCTTAAGCATAATCACTTTGATAGATCATGTTGATTCTGTCATCGTGCTTGTTAGCTGTACTAGAAAAAACGTAAACGGGGTATTTACTATTATATGGGTAGCAACGCCAGGAATGTCTCAGAGAGGGGGACGAACAGGATGTTCAGAGTAGGTCTATCAGAATGGTTGAGGTGGAGTAAATGGCAAACAGGACATTGTGCCACCTTGCTGATTCTCAATACTTAATCTATATAGTTTTATCCAGCCGTTAGAGTGAGCATTATTGGCGTACGCTTAACAAAAAGTCCGAAGATAGCTTTTTTGTAAAACACAGAATAAAGATGCAGTTAAAAAATGCAGCAATCCAGGCAAACATTCACCAACGCAGATGAAGCCGAGCAGGCCTTTTATGCTGCTTTTAATCAATGCGATGCCAATGCCATGGCACAGATCTGGGCCGCTGATGATGTGATTTGTATTCATCCGGGCTCCCAGGCGATTGTCGGTTACGAGGCGGTGCTGCGGAGTTGGCGACACATCCTGACGAATGCGGAATTCCCTGAGATAAAGATTGTCGTGCTTAATCGTCTCATCAGTGACATGCTGGCTGTCCACCTGGTCGAAGAAAGGATTACCACTGGTGACAACTATGCCGCTGTACTGGCGACCAATGTTTATAAAAAATATCCGCAAGGCTGGCTGATGGTCGAGCATCATGGCTCGCTATTGGCAAGACAGGCCCAGGCGCCCACTCTGCAATAGTTGACAGCTTGATCATGCGAAGCAAAAAGACTGCCATTGTTATTGCGACTGTTTTATTGCTGACTACATTTGTCACATTTCAGTTTGTTG
>JASFLV010000289.1:0-4284 GCA_050117915.1 Thioalkalispiraceae bacterium
GGAGTCTGCTAGTATTCTCCAAATTCGAAAAAAAAAACAGGAAGAAACCACGTGTTTTTTAGCCGCCTCAGCACTGCACAATCCTTATTCATCCTGATTGGAGTGAGTGTCTTCATCAAGGTTGCGATGGCGCTGATCCTGCCGATCACCGGTGATGAGGCCTATTTTATCGTCTGGGGCAATCATCTTGATTATGGCTATTATGATCACCCGCCGATGGTCGGCTGGTGGTTGGCGGCCTTGCTACAGGTCAGTGATCATCCGCTCTGGTTGCGTCTGCCCAGTATATTAGCGACGACGTTGATTGGCTGGATGATCTACCGGGTTGTCTATCCCCGTGGTAAAACCAATGCGGTGATTGCTGCGGGTCTGTACTGGCTGGCACCAGTGCATTTACTTGCGCCGCTGATTACCACGGATACACCGTTGATCTTTTTCGCCTTTTTATCCGCTATCAGTTTTTATAAGGCCCAGCGCCATGATCGCTATCATTGGTACCTGCTCGCCGGGTTATTGCTGGGACTGGCCTTCTTCTCAAAATTCTTTGCCGGCATGCTCGGGATTGCCTACCTGGCTTACGTGGTGTTGTTTGTTCGACGGGGTGTCAAACCCTATAACGGCATCCTGTTTGTTATTTTAGGCACCTTGCCGTTTATCGGGCTGAATCTTCACTGGAATTATCAGCATTGCTGGGATAACTACTTATTCAATCTGATAAATCGTACCGGCGATGCCAGTTTTTCTCTCTGGACGATGGGTAAATACCTGTTGTTGCTTGCTTATGTGGTCACGCCGCCGATTATCTTTTATATAGTACGCAAGCCGGCATCCTTGATCGAGACGATGCGTAATGGTGGCCTGGGTCTGTTCCTAGCCCTGTTTGTTATCCCCATTGTTCTGTTCCTGGGGTTATCGTTGTTCAAAAGTATAGGCTTACACTGGCTCTTGAGTTTCTATCCGTTCCTGTTCATTGCCGTGATCATGCTATTACACTTTGGCCAGTTGCGGGTCTGTTTTTATTTCATGTGGGGCTTCAGTTTATTACACGTACTGGCCTTCGCAATTGTCTATGCATTATCCCCAGGGATCTTTAAAGACAATGAAAGTAACTATCAGAAAATAGTGCTGGCCATGTATACCCCGCAATTACTTGAGTTGATTGACTCACAACGTTACAACTTTACCCTGGCCACGCCCAGTTACAGTGAATCCGCGATCCTGGCTTATCATACGCGCGAAGATGTCCTGGTCCTGGGCCCCGGCTCGCATCATGGAAGACAGGATGATATCAATACGGATTTACGCAAATACGAGGGTAAAGGCATTGCGATCCTGATGCGCAGCGAGCAAGTGAAGAAATATGCAAAGTATTTCAATAATTTCACCCATGTAATTCTGCCCTTCAAGGAGACTGAATACCACCTGGGGTTAGGTATTGGCTTTAAGTACGAGGTTTATGACCAGGAAGTATTGCAGAAAATCAGGGAAAACTTCTATCAGATCCCTGACTGGTTACCGACCGGCTCCTGCTATATGTATGAAAGAGGGTAGTCTTCTTCTTGGATACTGTTCGCTCTATCTAAAATGTTCATGTTTTCGTTGTCTTGCTTTTTTCCAACTGTAATTGCGCAAGGATAACGCCTATACCAGCAGTGACCAAGCCTGCTATATCCATAAGTTGCAGGGTATCGTCGAATACTGCCCATGCCATAAGCATCGTGACCGGTGGGCCTAAATAAAACAGGCTGGCCAGTCGAGTTGCATCAATTATTTTTATCAATTTGAACATCAAAGCATAGGCGGATAAAGACACAGCAAAAACCAGCCACAGCATGGCGCCTAAAAACTCAGGTTGCCATTGAGTTGTCATGCCTTCAAACAAAGTCGCGGGGATGATTAAAACAATGGCGGAAGCAAGGCTGTGATAAAAAAGTGTTAAATCGAGGGGCAAAATAAATGAGCGCTTGCTTACCTCCATTTTTCTCTGAATCAACGTTGCTGTGGTCATCGCTAGAACAGCACCCAATGGTATAAAGTAAAAAAATAGAGAATTAATATCTTTAAAATCGACTCTTGCTGAAATAGTTAGCGCTACACCAATAAAGCCGATAACCAGCCCTATCCAGCGGTGGATGGGTGTGTATTCACCGACAACAGCCCCTGATAAAGCACCCGTTACCAGTGGTTGTAAAGCAACAACCAGGGCAACAATACCTGCGGGAACACCATATTGTATTGATAAAAGACTGCAACTAAGCCAAACCGCATGGGCAAGAACACCAACTAAAAAAGTGGGCGCTACGATTGACCAGCCTGGCCAGCGAAATCGATCTGTTAAGATGAGGTACAACAACAGAATGAGTGCGAGGGCACAATATCGCCAAAATAACTGGGTAAAGGGCCCGGCATAGGGCAGACCATATTCTGCACCAATAAAGCCGGAATTCCACAAGAGTACAAATAAAACGGCCAGGAATGCGGTAGAACGAAACATAGTGCTCCATAATAATCTGTTGAATCAGCTTAGTGGCGAGCTAACCTTTGGCTAAGGGACCGCATAAAAGCGCATAGCGGTTTTATGCGTCTGTTTGTGCGTCTTGTTTGGCTCCCTTCTTTTCCCACTGAAAAACACGCATTGGTGGAATGTTCAAGAACTCTGTCGTAGTCTGCCCAGACCCCAGCAAGGGCTGGCATAAAGTAGCAACTCGATTACTCACCTGGTAGGCAATAAAGCGTCCGTTTGGGCTAAGTAGCGATGAAATGGCTTTGAGGATTTCAGTTCCGGTGCTACGACTCATGGTCGAAAACGGAATACCAGAAATTACGACATTCGGGGCATCCAGGTCATACAATGCAATAATTTCCTTGAGTTCAGACGCGCTACCCTTGTGTGCGATTAAGCGATCGTCCTCGATGTTTTTTAACAGAGAGTGAAACTGTGGATTAATTTCTATGCTAAGAAGTTTTGCGTGTGCTGGCATCGCACGGAGTATTGCACGAGTAATACCTCCTGTCCCGGCGCCTAACTCTACAACAAGATTGGCTGAAGCGATTCCCGCAGCCGCAATAATTCGCCGCTCCAGATAACGGGAGCTTGGAATAATTGACCCAATCTGTAGTGGATGTTTCAGGAACTCTTGAATAAAAACTAACTTGCCATCCACTTTATAATTATTTGGTATTTTGTTTGGCATTCATCTAATTCCAAAAATTGATAGTCGTTTACGCGATTGTTAGGCTAGTGCGCAAACTCTTTATCCAGCTCAAGCCTACGTAATAATGACTGGCATGACAATAGCGTTTATTTGAATCTGGACACGGCCGACTTCAGAGCATTGCTTAGCGAATCCCATGCGCTGTCGATACCTGCCTTAAGGTCTTCCCATGCGTCATCGCTGGCCTCTTTAAGCTCAGCAAGTTTTCGGTTGGCTTCTTCTTGCATTAAACGCAACTCTTCAATCTGCTTGTAATATTCCAGTTGTACCTCAGCTTCTGCTTTGTCAGCTTTTGCCTTAAGTTTGTCAATTTCTAAACCCCATTCGTCAAGTTGTGCTTGTAGTTTTTTTTCGTAGGCCTCTTTCATGCTCATAATTACACTCCCTTTGTTAAATTCGAATCTTACTTGTGTTGTGACGTTAGTTCTGACTTGCCGCAGGCACTACCTTTCTTGTATGCATGCCTAACTATATTTAGACAGACTCAAGTTCGTGTTACAACACGTCCTTTTTCCTGTGAATGATTTATGTTTGATTTATTTCAACAGGTTAGTGCTTGTTTTACAAAAATGCAAAAATGTATTACCTGGTAAACATGCCGTGTAATTTCTGAATGAAATTAAACAGTGCTTGTTTCAATAAGTTATGTGTATATTAGACCTGGTTGGTAAAAGAGAAGGGTTCGCGATTAAACAAACAATATTATTGATCTAACATTTTGCGCAGTTGATCGAGATAGGCGCGCATTTGTTTTTTGACATCGTTTTCCGCGGCCACCACGGCTTTCATGAGTTTATCGCGCATGGTCTTTTCGATCTGTTTTTGCATTTCATCCAGGAAGGCTTTTAAGACTTCGATGTCAACGGTAGGTTGGGCATCAGCGCTTTGGGCGGGGACGACGATTTCATCGAGTTCAGGGATTTCGACGATCTCTTCAACTTCGGGAATATCAAGTTCAGCGATCTCCTGCTCAGCCTTTTTCGCAGCTTGTTTAGGGGAGGCAATCTCGATGCTTTCGCGGGCAGCATTGAGCTTGGACTCGCTTTTTTCAAGCAGCCCTTTAATTGAC
>JASFLV010000290.1:0-4277 GCA_050117915.1 Thioalkalispiraceae bacterium
GCTTGCTATCATAGTTACTTAATTGATGTCGTTGACAGAAAGTAAAAGCATCTTTTGCACCCAGTTCGGCATGACTGCCACCTCGACCCTTGGCAATGTCATGAAACAGGCCTGCTAATAACAACAACTCCTGCTTGGGTATGGTTTGAATGATGTCGCTACAAAGTGGAAATTCATTTTTAAATTCAGGAACCGTGAAACGCCTAAGGTTGCGGATGACCATCAAAGTATGTTCGTCAACTGTATAAACATGAAACAGATCATGTTGCATCTGCCCCACAATATTGCCAAAGATTGGTAAATAAGCGGCAAGTACACCATAACGATTCATGCGTCGTAGTTCGTGGGTAATCCCGGTCGGTTGTCGCAGGATTTCCATGAAAAGTGTCTGGCATCCAAGATCGTCACGAAAGTCATTATCAATTAATTGCAGATTATTTCGAATCAGGCGAATAGTGTTCGCTCGCACTCCTTTTATCTTTGGATTTTGTTCCATCAATAAAAAAACTTCTAATAATGCAAATGGGTAGTATTTGAATATTTTATCATTTACAACTTCAAGAAAATTATTACGTACCTGGAAACGTTTATTCAATGGTTTGGGTTTGCGCAATGACTTGCCAATCAATATTTCTTCCTGGAACAGATTTAACAGCATTTCATTTAGGCGATTGAGTTCCATGACAGTGCGATAATATTCTTTCATGAACTTTTCGACGGCCATATTTTTAAAATCATCCTGATAGCCAAATTGTTTGGCGAGTGCCCGTTGATGATCAATGAGGAGTCTGTCTTCACGGCGCCCAGTAATGATGTGCATAGCAAAACGAATTTGCCATAAAAACGCTTCACCTTCATTCAGGATTTTGTATTCATCATCGGTCAGGAAGTCATGCGTGACGAGGTCATGAAGTGTTGTTGCATTAAAATGGCGCTTTGCAACCCAGCCAATCATCTGAATATCACGCAAACCACCAGGACCTTCTTTGAGATTTGGTTCCAGGTTATATGTGGTATCGTTGAATTTCTGGTGTCTGGCCTGTTGCTCTTCCAGTTTTGCGGCAAAGAACTTTTTACTTGGCCAAATCTTTTTTACGCTGGTTTTTTTCTGTTGTTCTTCAAATAAGTCTTCGGCACCAATCAGTAAACGCGATTCGAGAATATTAGTTGCAACGGTAATATCTTGCCTGGCTTCTCTAACACAGTCTTTGATCGTTCTGACACTGTGGCCGACTTCAAGTCCGATATCCCATAGAAACGTGGTAAATCCTATAATTGCGTCATGAAAGGGTGCTGGGTCCTTGCGGATCAGGATTTGAATATCAATATCAGAGTGAGGATGTAATTCACCGCGGCCATATCCACCAACTGCGACCAGAGCAATGTTTGTATCGCCATCAGGAAAAAAACGTAACCATGCTTGCTGAAGAATGACATCGACAACCTGTGCTCTCAAATAGACAAGTTCAGTTGCACTTCTACCTTCCAGAAAACGATCTTTTAAATAACTATGGGCCTTTTTCAGGGCCTGTTTAAATATTGGGATCAGTTTGGTCGGGTTATCGTTTAACTCTTGGACGAACGCGGCTTTATCAAAAAAATTAGCGTCAAACTCTCGATCGGTCAAAATGATTTCCTTGGGGAATAGCGGTTAAATGGCGGGGCTGACTGATTAAAACGATTCATCAGGCCGTTTGGTCAGGACTTCGAAGCCTGTCTCAGTCACTAGAATCGTATGTTCCCATTGCGCGGATAAGGCTCGGTCTTTGGTGACAACCGTCCAGCCATCTTTCATGAGTTTGACATGACGCTTACCGACATTGACCATGGGTTCTACGGTAAAGGTCATACCAGCTTCCAGGGTCAGACCGGTACCAGGTGTTCCGTAATGCAGGACCTGGGGTTCTTCATGGAACTCTTTGCCGATGCCATGTCCACAATACTCACGGACAATCGAATAGGAGTGCGATTCAGCGTGCTGCTGGATAGCATGGCCAATATCACCTAGCTGGATACCGGGTTTTACCATCTGGATCCCTAACTTCATGCATTCATAGGTGATCTGTGCCAGTCGCTTTGCCTGGACAGAGGGTTCGCCGACGAAAAACATCTTGCTGGTATCACCATGGTAGCCATCTTTGATAACAGTGATATCCAGGTTGACGATATCGCCTTTTTTAAGGCGTTTTTCATTGGGGATACCATGGCAAACTACATGGTTGACTGACGCGCATATTGACTTAGGAAATCCATGGTAATTCAATGGGGCAGGCACGGCACCTTGCTGATCAACAATGTAATCATGGCAGATCTGGTCCAGTTCAGCGGTGGTGACACCGGCCTCGACATGGGGCTCGATCATGGTGAGGACATCTGCCGCCAGACGGCCAGCCACACGCATTTTCTCAATTTCGTCGGGGGTTTTGATAGTCACTGCCATAGTACGTCGATATCCTGGGGCGATTTCCTGAAGAAATCGGCCTGATTGCATAAAATTCTTAAAGATTAGAGGGTATTATTGCCTTACTGATTGTTCGCCTAAGGGGGTTTATGGTATAAAGCGCGCGCTACTTTAGCAAACTAAATCCTCCATCTGGATTGGCCAGATGGGGTAAAAATCCGCACATACACCGTCACATGGTCCGGGGTGCCCAAAAAAGGGTTGGACGATGGGGTGTATGGAGGCTCAACCCAGGAGATAAATATGACTGACGTAAGTATGCGCCAGATGCTTGAGGCTGGCGTGCATTTTGGCCACCAGACTCGTTTCTGGAACCCTAAAATGGCACCATATATCTTTGGTGACCGCAGTAAAATCCATATCATTAACCTAGAAAAGTCCTTGCCGCTGTTCAAGGATGCCGTCAATTTTACTGGTTCGATGGCAGCAAACCGCGGCATGATTCTGTTTGTGGGTACCAAACGATCTGCGCAGGATGTTGTTAGAGAACAGGCCGAACGTTGTGGTATGCCCTATGTGAACCATCGTTGGTTGGGTGGTATGTTGACCAACTGGAAGACAGTGAAACAATCCATCAAGCGTCTCAAGGAACTGGAGACCATGAGTGAAGATGGAACTTTTGACAAACTCAGCAAAAAAGAAGCGCTGACCTTAAAACGCGAAATGGAAAAACTGGAACGCAGCCTTGGTGGTATCAAGGATATGGGCCGTTTACCTGACGCGATTTTTGTAATTGATGTTGGCCATGAAAAAATTGCCGTAGCAGAAGCCAAAAAGCTGGGGATTCCCGTAATTGGCGTCGTCGATACGAATAACTCACCGGATAACATCGATTACATTATCCCGGGTAATGATGATGCGATTCGTGCCATTCGTTTATATGGCCAGGGAATTGCTGATGCGGTTATAACCGGCCGTGAGACCATTTCTGTTGGTAGTGCAGGCGATGATTTTGTCGAACTGGATGAGACCGGTGAAGTCTCTGCCAAGCCAGCATCGAAGAAAAAGGCAGCCAAGAAAAAAACGGCCAAGAAGACAACGGTCAAGAAAAAGGCTAGCAAGAAAAAAGCAGCCAAAAAGGCAGAAGCTGACGAAAGTGAAGAAGCATAAGAATATGACATTTTTCTTGGCGGATTCACTCTGAATAATTTGAAGGGGGCTCGGCCCCCTTTTCTGACGATTTTGTTTAAGAGGTAAACACTATGGCTATTACAGCAGCACTTGTGAAAGAACTCCGTGAACGCACGGGCGCAGGTATGATGGAATGTAAAAAAGCACTTGTTGAAATGGATGGTGATATTGATGCCGCTATTGAACATATGCGTAAAACCGGTATGGCCAAGGCAGATAAGAAAGCGGGTCGCGCCGCTGCCGAAGGTCTGGTTGCAATTAAGGCATCAGGCGATAAAAAGACCGCTGTTATTGTTGAAGTCAATAGCGAAACCGATTTTGTTGCCAAAGGCGATGACTTTAAAGAGTTTGTTAGCAGTATTGCAGATCTGGTATTGGAAGAACAGCCAGCTGATATTGATGCGCTGTTAGAAGCCAAACTAGCAAGTGGCGAAACAGTTGAAGAGAAGCGCAAAGCGATGATTGCCAAGCTAGGTGAAAACATGACTGTGCGTCGCTTTGAAGTGGTTAAGGCGCAAGGCGTGATCGCATCTTATTCGCACGGTTCCAAGATTGGTGTGCTCGTTGATGTGGAAGGTGGCGATGAAGAGCTGGGTAAGGATCTGGCAATGCATATCGCTGCAAGCCGCCCTGTTTGTGTTGATGAATCGAATGTTCCTCAATCAGAACTGGATAAGGAAAAAGA
>JASFLV010000291.1:0-4256 GCA_050117915.1 Thioalkalispiraceae bacterium
TGACAGGCAAAACTTGTTTATAGGTTCGTTTAATCTGGACCCACGTTCATCTAAGTTAAATACTGAAATGGGTGTGATGATATTTAATACTGAGCTGGCATCAAGTATTGGTCAGTGGTGGGACAAGAATATTAACCAAGTGGCTTACAAATTGGGTGTGGAGACAATAGAGGATGAGTACGAGGAAGAAGATTATGTGTATTGGCTGGATCTGACAGCAGAGCCGGTCATACGCTATGATGAACCACCCAAAGCTGATTTGCTTCAAATGATTGGTAGTGATGTGTTCTCAATATTTCCAATAGAAGATCATTTATAGGCCATAGTTATGGTATTTACATTTGGGTAATGCCAAATAGCATTGGTGAAGGAAGTTATATTTTTGTTTACTGATATAGACTAAAAAAAGTATTTGCGGCAAGATAGTTGGAATTAGAATGGTAGTCATGCTGTGAGGGAGATTAAGTCATGCCACGTACCATAGTATTTTTAGTATTGTTTCTATTCGCATCTGTTGTTCATGCTTCAAATTTTAATTTTCTACATGAAGCTGCGCCAATCGCCGACTTTAATGACGAGGATATGCAGATGTTCAAGGATACTATTCAGCAGGCCTTGAACGAAAAAAGGGATGGGGAAAAGTTGGCCTGGAAGAATACCAAAACAGGTAATTCAGGGCTGGTTAATCCACTCTTGACCCTGGATGAAAATATTGGTGAGGAATGCCGTCATGTGCGGATTGTTAATAAATCCAAAAAGAATATCGCAGAAAGCAAATTCAAGTTTTGTAAGCGAGACGGCAGTTGGGTCGCTATCGATATGTTGAGGGAGTAGGGGTGATGTTAAATAAAATTGTCTTACCGTTAATTTTTCTTTTATTGATTACCCCCGTATGTGCAGATGATGCCCCGGGTTATCCTGGCGTGGTTAATAAGGTAGATTTACCCCTTGTTGCGGAGACTCAGTTCAACCAGCGAGACGAATTAAAGAAATCATTTCGTACGCGTGAAGTTGAAGGTTGGTTAAGCGCAGATACTAACTGGTTTATTAAAGGTACGGTAAGCCATCAACGTTTACGATGTGCCACTTACAATATTGGGATCCAGCTAGGTAAGGGGAATCCAGCCTGTTTGAATGTAGAATGGCTGACTAACGTTGAATATGGTACGAAAAAAAAGCAGTGTAATAGCGTCTCGATGGTCCACACCGGTGGTGGGATGATGCCAGAACTGGCAAACCTGTTAACGGAAGCAACCTGCGTGAGAGTGGTGACACGTTGTTCGGGCGCCTGTGGTAAAACAGAATAGTGAATCCCTACCGGTGAGAGTTTGTCAAAAGGTATCTGGTTAGTTTACCGATAAAACTAACTGCAAGTTTTACAGGCAGGATCTCTTTTTAGCTTAAGCGTACGAATATCCATGGTCTGACAATCGATGACCATCAATTTTCCCTGCAATGGCTCTCCAATATTTAACAGGACTTTGATCGCCTCGATCGCCTGCATTGAACCGATCATTCCCACTACGGGTGCCAGGACACCATTTTCACTGCAAGTTTGCTCTTCCTCACCTTCATCTTTATAAAGACATTGGTAGCAGGGGAAACCCTGGCCGTCATTAGGAAAAACGCTAATCTGGCCTTCAAAACGAATCGCGGCACCGGAAACGAGTGGCTTATGATGTTGGACACAGGCCTGGTTCACTGCAAAACGGGTGGCAAAGTTGTCGCAGCCATCAATGACAAGATCAACCTGGGGTACCAGGTCATTGAGGTTATCAGTCGTTAATTGCTGTTTAAATCGGGTCACAACCACTTCAGGATTTAATTTATGCAGGGCTTCATACGCGGAGTCAACTTTATCCTTGCCGATGTCTTCGGTGCTATGAAGAATCTGGCGTTGTAAATTAGATAAATCAACCTGATCAAAATCGGCAATAATCAGATGACCGACGCCTGCTGCAGCCAGGTACATGGCAATCGGGGAGCCGAGCCCACCCATGCCGACAATGAGCACTGACGAATCCAGTAGCTTCTGCTGACCCATAGCATCCACCTGGGGCAACATGATTTGTCGGCTATAACGTAATAATTGTTCGTCGTTCATAATGATTTACCGCTGGCCATAGGTGGCACGGATATGCCCGTTTAAATCCATTCCCTGTTGAATCGTAGCATAGCCATGCTGTGTAAATAGGGATTTTACTGCTTCATCCTGATCAAATCCGTGTTCGACGATCAACCAGCCATGTTCATTCAGGTAATCCTTGCTATGAGCGACGATTTTTTGAAGATCGTCCAGACCTTGCGGGCCTGAGCTCAGTGCAATGATTGGTTCGAAGCGAACATCCCCCTCTGACAGGTGAGTATCGCTTTCAGCAACATAGGGCGGGTTCGAAATAATCAGATCAAAAGATAAGTTATCATCAATCGTACTGAACCAGTCGCTTTGCATAAGTTCAATATTGCTTAACTTATATTTATCGCAATTTTGTTTTGCTACTTTTAAGGCAGGCTCCGAAACATCAGTCGCAAAGACTTGCCAATTGGGTCTAGAGCGGGCAATGGCGATTGCAATCGCCCCGGTACCGGTACCGAGATCGATGACATTTAACGGCTTGTTGGCCGGAAACACGCTAAGGGCAAACTCCACCAGCAGTTCGGTTTCAGGTCGGGGGATCAGGGTATGTTCACTAACAAACAGCTCTACATCCCAGAAACCTTTACGCCCAGTAATATAAGAAACAGGCAGTCCTGATTTACGTTGCTTAATCAGTTCCTGAATGATTTGGTACTGTTGATTGCCAACTGGAAGTTCTGCCTGGGTAATAAAACGCGTGCGCGGTATCTGCAGCGCAAATGACAGGATCAGGTCTGCGTCCATGCGGGCAGAATCAGAGCAGGGTTTAAGTTGCTCGACGGCTTCCTGATGTACATTACCGAGGTTTTTACTCATCACCCATGCTGGCCAGTAGATCGGCCTGATGCTCATGTATCAGGGGATTAATGACTTCATCCAGGTTTCCCTGCATGACTTCGTCAAGTTTATACAGGGTCAGGTTAATTCGATGATCGCTGATTCTTCCCTGTGGGTAATTGTAAGTTCGTATGCGCTGCGATCGGTCACCACTGCCCACCAGTAGTTTGCGTGTCTCTGCCTGTTCAGCCTGCTGCTTGTCCTGTTCCTGAGTCAACATACGCGCCTGTAATAAAGACATGGCCCGGGCGCGGTTCTTATGTTGTGAACGTTCATCCTGACACTCGACAACAATACCCGTGGGAATATGGGTAATGCGAATGGCGGAGTCAGTTTTATTCACGTGCTGACCCCCTGCACCTGAGGCGCGAAAGGTATCGACTTTTAAATCATTACTGTTGATTTCGATCTCATCAATGTCATCGACTTCTGGCATAATTGCAACAGTACAGGCAGAAGTATGCACGCGTCCCTGGGATTCTGTTTCGGGTACCCGCTGAACACGGTGTCCACCGGATTCAAACTTCAGTTTAGAGTAGGCACCCTGACCTTCAATCCGCGCAATCACCTCTTTATAACCACCATGCTCGCCTTCATGCTCACTCATCACCTCAATGTTCCAGCCCTGCTTCTCCGCATAGCGGGCATACATCTTGAATAAATCACCGGCAAAGATTGCTGCTTCGTCACCGCCGGTGCCGGCACGGACTTCAAGAAAAATATTTTTATCGTCATTGGGATCTTTAGGCAGCATCAGCAGCTGTAATTCCTGACTGAGTGCCTCCTGGCGTTGTTCAGCTGTTTTGAGTTCCTCCTGTGCCATTTCTCGCATTTCCGGGTCATCTTCTTCTAGCATCAGTTTGGCATCGTCCATGGCCTGAACGGTATTTTCATATTCGGTATAACAAGACACGATTGGGCTTAGCTGCGCATGTTCCTGAGACAGGGTGCGAAACTTGTTTTGATCAGCGATTACGTCGGGATCAGAGAGTAAATAATTAATCTCTTCCAAACGCTCAGACAAATGCTGCAACTTGGTGCGCAAAGAGGCTTTCATTTTTTTCCTTACTATAAATGAATAAAATTAGATAAAGGTAATGATGACAATGCAAACAAGTATGCGTAACTGGAGGCCATATAATGATCAATAAGCATTGTGAGAACTTTTTTAAAGAAGTCAGGGCGCCTTTAGCTAAATTTACTAGCTAATCCAGTGTATCAGGTTTGATACCAAGTAGACGACATGCGCTATTTAACAGGTCCTGCTCACCATGATAGGCGG
>JASFLV010000292.1:0-4255 GCA_050117915.1 Thioalkalispiraceae bacterium
TTCGGATGTAATGCAGTTGTTCGATCTTGTCGACGTTGGCGAAAAAGTATTAATTCTAGAGTGATGATATGACTTTGGGACCGGTAATGCTCGATGTAGAAGGCATCGAATTAACCCAGGAAGACAAAGAGCTTCTCCAGCACCCTTCGGTTGGCGGAGTTATTCTATTTTCCAGAAATTTTGAAGGTATAGAACAACTCGAAATATTAACCAGAGAAATTCGCTCTGCCAGGAACGACAATTTGCTGATCGCGGTCGATCATGAGGGTGGACGAGTACAACGTTTTATCGAAGGTTTTACCAGGCTACCTGCAGTAAGACGGTTTGGTGAATACTATGATCACAATTCAAAAGGAGCCAAGCAACTTGCGCAAGATGCTGCCTGGTTGATGGCGGTTGAACTCAGGAGTGTCGGAGTAGATTTTAGCTTTGCTCCTGTTGTGGATCTGGATTATGGGTTATGTGAAGTGATAGGTGATCGTGCATTTCATTGTAATCCAAAGATAGTATATGAGCTTGCTCATGCCTACTGTCATGGAATGGAAGAGGCAGGAATGGCGAGTGTCGCCAAGCATTTTCCTGGTCACGGCGCAGTCGAGGAAGATTCTCATCTGGCTGTACCCGTCGATAGCCGTGAGTTCGAAGAACTTTACCAAAAAGATATATTACCATTTCGTTTGCTCATCCAGGACAACCTGGCAGCGATTATGCCTGCACATATTATTTACGAAAAAGTCGATACACACCCTGCTGGTTTTTCAAGCTTCTGGCTAAAAAAAGTATTACGTCAACGACTTAATTTTACTGGCGTTATCTTCAGTGATGATTTAAATATGCACGGTGCAAGTGTCGCAGGCAATAACTATTCTGATCGTGCACTGGCAGCCTTAAATGCTGGTTGTGATATGGTATTGATTTGTAACAATCGACCTGCAGCAACAGAGATCGTTGAAACAATTAACGGTCATATTGATCCGATCAGTGTTACCAGGCTCGCCAGGATGCATGGTCGACATGAAATATCTCGTCAAGCTTTGCATAAAATGCAAAAATGGCACCAGGTTTCAGCAACAATGCAAAAATATCTGGATGATCCAAATCTTGAGTTAGAACTTTAGGGGGCGCAATGTTGGAGTGGATAAATGGTTTTGTAAAAGATTACGCTGGTGAATATACCTGGGTAGCAAATATTTTTATTATTGTTTTCGCTACTTTGCTGGTGGATTTTTTCGTAAAAGCGTTTTTAAAAATATTACATAAAAAATTATCTAAAACACATACAGTGTGGGATGATGTCCTGGTGCAATCTATCCGCACTCCGCTGAGCCTGTTTATCTGGGTGATGGGGGCTACTTTTATTCTTGAGGTATTAGAATTAGTTGTTATCACAATATTTCGGGAAATAGGACTCATTGTTGTAATTGCATGGTCGTTGGTTCGATTTATCAAACAAATCGAAGAACGGGTACTCAAAAATAGCGAGCAAGTTGGGACAAAGATTGACCGTACAACGGCAGACGCTATCGCACAGTTACTAAGACTCTCTGTTATCATCACAGCAGGACTGGTCGGTTTACAAACCATTGGGGTTAATATTTCCGCAATTCTTGCGTTTGGCGGTATTGGTGGTATTGCCATTGGTTTTGCGGCAAAAGACCTGCTATCCAACTTCTTTGGGGGCTTGATGATTTATCTTGATCGCCCATTTGCTATTGGCGATTGGGTTCGCTCTCCAGATCGTGATATCGAGGGAACAGTGGAGAAAATTGGCTGGCGCCTGACGATAATCCGTACCTTTGATAAGCGACCTTTATATATACCGAATTCAGTATTTGCAACAATTGTTGTCGAGAATCCCTCGAGAATGTTAAATAGGCGTATCTATGAAACAATAGGGGTTAGATATGCTGATGCAGCGGTGCTGAAAAATATTATTGATGAGGTTAAAGATATGTTGCGCAAGCATACTGAAATCGATCAGGAACAAACCATGATGGTCAATTTTAACAAATTTGCGGCATCATCACTCGATTTTTTTGTTTACACCTTTACTAAAACAACTAACTGGATTGACTACCATATGATAAAACAGGATGTGTTGTTCAAAATTAACGAGATAATTACGCATCATGGAGCTGAGATAGCGTTCCCGACTTCGACCGTTCATTTGCCCGACGCTACATTAGCTATTGCTGATAAATAAGTATCGTATAGATGTGAATTGTTTTGTTGTCATTAACTCAATTATAATGGTTGTACAATTATTAAAGTGATAAAGTCATGCCAGATAAGCTTATGATTGTTATGGTCAATACTGACCCAAGCAACGCATCAGAAATGGGGGCGCCTTTCTTTCAGGCCACAGTCGCAGCTGCTATGGATTATGAGGTTGAAGTCATCATGACTGGGCGTGCCGGTGAACTTGCAAAAAAAGGTTTTGCTGAAAAGTTGTTAGCGCATGAAGGTAATTCAAAAACAATTTATGACTTTATCCAGGAAGCGTATGATGCCGGTGCCGTGTTCAAAGTCTGCACGCCAACCCTGGAGATATGGGGCGACGACTTAATACCCGAAATCAGTGAAACTGTAGGCGCGGCTTATATCATCAGTGAAGCTATGAGTGGCAATGTTGTAACCTTTACCTATTAGAAAATTAACTATGAATGCAAAAGAAGCGCAAATCGCATATGAAAATGCAGATTGCATATACAATAACAATCAGGTTCAATCTGCGATAGATACTATCGTAAAACAAATAACTAATAAGCTATCTGATAAAGATCCTCTTGTTTTATGCGTAATGACGGGTGGTATCATTCCAGCAGGTCATATCCTGACGCGTCTGGATTTTCCACTGCAAATTGATTATATCCATGCAACACGCTATCAAGGTGAGACAAAAGGTGGAAAATTAAACTGGTTTGTACGCCCCAGCCAATCTCTTAGAGGACGAACTGTACTTATTATCGATGACATCTATGATGAGGGAGTTACTTTGAGTGAAATTGTCGAATATTGCTCTGCTGAAGGAGCTGATGCCGTTTACACTGCAGTACTGGTCAATAAACTACATGATCGCAAACGGGGTGATAAACCGGATTTTGTTTGTCTTGAAACTGATGACAGATATTTATTTGGTTATGGAATGGATTTTCGAGGATATTTGCGTAACATACCCGGGATTTATGCAATTAAGGATACTTGATGACAAGTATTGCGATTATAGGTGGCACAGGACTGACTCAACTTTCTGATTTGTCAATTGTCAGGCGTGAGGTGCATGTTAGTAAGTACGGTGAGCCTTCTGCTCCACTCGTTCGTGGTACGCTTAAGGGCGTAGAGATTCTTTTTCTCCCCAGGCATGGTTCCGGTCATACTATCCCACCACATCAAGTTAATTACCGGGCTAATATCTCTGTCTTGCATTCCGCTGGGATTGATAAAGTTATTGCGATCAATGCGGTGGGTGGAATATCTGAAGAGATGACTGCACAGGCAATAGCAATACCCGATCAAATTATCGACTATACCTGGTCACGTATGCATACTTTTTTTGACGAAGGACTGGAAGAAGTCACCCATATTGATTTTACCTGGCCATATTGTGATGAACTACGCGAGAATATTATTACTGCAGCCAAAGATGCAAAAGTTGACGTTATCGAGCAAGCTACCTATGCGGCTACTCAGGGTCCAAGGTTGGAAACGGCTGCAGAAATTGATCGGCTTGAAAGAGATGGCTGCCATATTGTTGGTATGACAGGTATGCCTGAAGCTGCATTGGCAAAAGAACTTGGCATGTGTTATGCGAGTATCGCAGTCGTAGCAAACAAAGCGGCGGGTCGCGGAGAAGGTGAAATCACACTCGATGAAATTCAGGATAATCTAAAAGTTGGCATGCATAAAGTTAAGGCAATAATCCAGAGCCTTATTCAATCTAGCGCGTAGCGAATAAGATCATTGACTATCTGGCTTGAATGGCCAGGCTAGCATCACGACCCCAATCACCGGGTGATCAATATAATGAATTTCTTTGCTGCGCATTTTTCGCGTTTCTTGAAGTTTATAGCTAATAATAACTGGATCGTTAACGATTTCCGTTCCAGTTTCCGTTCCTGTCTGGAAGCCGGTCGTGATGGGTGGCGAGGCCTCAGGGGTTAATGGTAAACCTGTGTTTAAAACCAGGTTGAAATCAGCATGCAGATAACGTGAAAGAATGATTTTCAAATAGCCATCTAACACAGCTCTTTTCTGT
>JASFLV010000293.1:0-4219 GCA_050117915.1 Thioalkalispiraceae bacterium
GTGCCGAACTGGTGATTGCCCCAGATACCGGCCCGCTGCATATCGCCAATGCCTGTGGTACCCAGGTGATTGGCCTGTATGCCAGCTCTAATCCAATGCGTACTGGCCCGTATAATTTCCTTGATGATGTGATCAACGCCTATCCTGTAGCGATCAAACTCGAAACCGGTAAGTCGGTAGCTGAAGTCCGCTGGGGCAAACGTGTCAGGCGGCCGGATGTGATGGATCTGATTAAACTTGATGATGTGATTGAAAAATTAAAACAGGTATATCCGCCTTAAGGGATCGCTATGTCTTATAATAATAAAAATCATAAAATTTCAAAAACAGGACCCACCCATGACTGACAGCGCAACAAATAATAAAGGCACAATAAGCGCTGTCCTGATCGTCAAAAATAGTGCCGATACGCTGCGTGACTGTCTTGAGTCAGTCACCTGGTGCGACGAGATCGTGGTCGTGGATTCCGGTAGTACCGATGACACACTGACGATAACAAAGGAATTCACTGACAAGATCTATTCCGAAACCGACTGGCAGGGTTTTGGTATCCAGCGTCAGCGTGCCCAGGCAAAAGTGACCAGCGACTGGATCTTTATGATCGATGCCGATGAAGTCGTTACCTCTGAACTCAAGGCCTCGATCCAACAGGTGGTCGCGGCAAATGATCAATCCGCTGTCTATGCCACCCCGCGTTTGTCCTGGGTGTTTGGTCGCTTCATTCGTCATTGCGGCTGGTATCCGGATTATGTCACGCGCCTCTACCCCACCGGCAAAGGTCGTTATGCTGATGACAGGGTACATGAAAAGGTCTATCACGATGCGGGCATGCAGTTAAAATACCTTGAT
Organism: Thioalkalispiraceae bacterium; assembly: GCA_050117915.1. Classification (GTDB taxonomy): domain Bacteria; phylum Pseudomonadota; class Gammaproteobacteria; order UBA6429; family Thiohalophilaceae; genus SZUA-24. The sequence continues at coordinate 850 of JASFLV010000293.1, forward strand.
GGTGATCTCCTACATTATACCTACAAAGACATGGAGCACTACCTGGTCAAGTCCGCCCACTACGCCGCTGCCTGGGCCGAACAACGTCAGGCCCGTGGTAAACGTGCTTCACTTTTACAGGGTATTTTGCATGGGATTGGCTGCTTCGTAAAAATGTATATCCTGCGGGCCGGTTTTCTGGATGGCAAACAGGGTTTGTTGCTTTCTCTATTGTCCGCTCATTCCACCTTTGTGAAGTATGCGGACCTGTGGACTCGAGATCAGAAACAACCTGATAACTAAGCAAGTGCTGGGTACGTCATTCCCGTGTAGACGGGAATCCAGTCTATATTGGATAATCTCTGGATACCCACCTTCGCGGGTATGAAAAATTTATAAGCAATAAAAATTATGTCCACAGGCCGCTCCGACACGAGTTGGCTTCAATCACTATCGTGATGCGCCCCGTATTCAGGAACATTATCTAAAGTAGTTTATCGCTGATCTCGACCGCGACTGATTTAATATCGATACTTTGCATATCAGACTCTTCGGCACCGAGTGGTGGCGAAAACTCCAGGCGATGATAGTCGGCACTTAAGGTCTGCCAACGCAGTGGTGTGGAAGAACGCTTATTGGGATAAAAGGCAGCAGTGGCACGATCCAGTGCACCGGCAATATGCAATGGCCCGGTTGAACCACTAATAAATAGATCAGCAAACGCAAGGTGCCTGGCAAAAGATTGCAGACCTTCCCGAGATACATAAACAATCGGCGACAATTCTGTTACCAGGCCTGCCAACTGCTCTGCACTTGCTACTTCCGCAGGTCCAGCGCTGATGACTAACTGCCATTGCTCCCGCTTGTCGAGTGTCCTGGCCAGCTCGGCATACTGCTCGATAGACAGATTATTGGCCGATCCCCCGCTACCGGGATGGATAAAGACCAGTTTAACTGTTGACGCTAGATGGTGTTGCTGACAAAAGCGGGCTTTGAGAGTCTCAATAGATACAGGCTCAAACTCAAGAAAGGGCGTCACAGGGTAGTGTTGCACTTTAATCCCGATCGCAGTTAAGTAAAATTCCGCCAGATCACGGTTATAAAGATATTCCGGCTTTTCAGACAGGGAGCGACGTTGCTTTAGGCGATAATTATAGAATATCTGTGCAATCTTGGTTGCCGGCGCAAGCCGATAGGGTATACCCGCCAGGGCCACCGCGATACCAACATGGGTCGTTGAAAATAGCGTAATTACAGCAGCATAAGATGCAGCTTTAAGTTCCCGGCTAAGTTGGCGTATACCTCTCAACCCGGCATCTTTACCCGGGTCGATAATGACCTTGTCGATGGACTTACATAGTTCAGCCATTGGTTGTGTATAGCCCTGTACCAGGGCATGGATTTCAGTATCAGGCAAATTATCTCTGAGCAGGGCAAAGGCCGGATAGCTCAACATAAAATCGCCGAGCTTATCGTTACGCACTACCAGAATTTTTCTTGGCTTTTGCATTTAAATATTGTTATCGCTAAGAGATAAATGTTGTAATATTATGCGTATTTACCGCTGAAAAATAGTTAATCATAAATATGGCCGAACACGCTCAATTCCGCCCCTGTATTGTCTGTGGCGAGACAGAAAAAATCAACGAGTATTGTAAGCTCAGCGACTTTGTCTATGTCAGTTGTTCCCAATGCAATCTAATTTATTTGAATAACTTTGGAACCGAGACTGAGATGGAAGAAGCCTATACAGGTGGATTTTTAAAATCTTTACGCCGCAAACTGACCGGACCACTTAGAAAAATGCCTGGGCTAAAGAATTTTAATCACCTCCAGCAACGAGGCAGTAGCATCTATCATTTTGCAAAGCAGGAACTTGGTAACCAGGCGAATCCGAGGCTATTGGACATCGGCTGCAATAAAGGTTTTATCCTGTCTTCTGCAGCAGAGGATGGTTGTGATGTATTTGGTATAGACCTTGTCAGAGAAGTAACGACTCCTTTTAAGAACTCATTTCCTCAATATAGCAAGAACATATTTTGCGATAAATTTTCGAAAGTAGCCCGAGATTTTGCTGATGATTTTTTCGAAATCATTACTGCCATTGATGTGGTTGAGCACCTCGAGGACCCGATTAATGACCTTCGGCAAGTTTTCCGAATCCTCAAGAAAGATGGCGTCTTCCTGGTTCAGACTCCTGACACCGAGTGCCCTGAAGCAGCGCAACAAAAGTGTAGCTGGGGTGCCTTAAAACCGCTTGAGCACCTACATTTGTTCAACAAGCACAATTTTGCGCAGCTATGCAAAAGTATTGGATTTACCACTGTCAGCACCCATCAACCTTTCGAATATGCTGATGGCAATTTTGTTGCTGTAATAAAAAAATAATTATTCCGAGACTGACTCGAGAACTCTTAGTGACGCATCCAGGACCTGCTTGACTTCAGGTTGACCACCCTCTGCCTTGAATACGATTTCATGGTGATCGAAGCGTGGCGCATAGGTGAATGGCAGGGTTGTGATAAAAATACAAACCGTTGGCGTATGGTAGGCAATCGCCAGGTTTCTTATACCGGTATCATTTGAGACCAGCATACTGGCACCGGCAATAATATCGAAGGTTTCCTCGCTGCCATCTATCCTGAGAAAGTTCTGTTTATCATTAATTAGCGCTTCAATCTTGTCACAGATTTTCCTTTCCCAATCCGCGATACCGGCGAGCAATACATGCTTGTATTGTGGATAGCGTTTGTGTAGCTGATTGATCAATTCGGCAAAACGATGCAGCTCCCATGATTTGTAATTGTCCGATGCGGTTGGAAAGTAGACGATATAATTACCTTCGATGGGTGTAGGATTGGCATTGAGCGCAAACTCCAGTGGCCATTTATACTGCATACCCAATACCAGCAGTTGGTCCATGAAGGTCTCTGCTTCAAACTTATAGGCAGTGCGATCAACTGCCACATCATAAATTAAGCGGTGTACCAATTTATGTTTAAAGCCAATTTTTAACTTGGCCCTGGTCAGCTTCGAAATCCAGAACGTGCGTGAAACCGCGGTAATGTCAAATAACAGGTCCTGCTGCTTGAGTCCACGTATTTCCTTCCAGCGAGTCACTATACCTTTGCCATCTTTCTTGGAATGGATCACGTGCACATGGTCTACCAGTTCATTCGGAATGCCATTCATATAATGTTTGGCAACACTAAGCGTGATCTCTGCATTGGGAAAGTACTGTCGTAGAGTGATAAGAAAAGGACGAGTCAGCACCAGGTCACCCAAAGCTGCATGCTTGAGAACAGCGATCCGCTTTACCTTGTCGAACTCAAGCTGGGCCGCTTTTTCAGCCGCACGCCTTGCAACCCAGTTACGCTTCCATGACCATATT
>JASFLV010000294.1:0-4215 GCA_050117915.1 Thioalkalispiraceae bacterium
CTGTACCACCTTCGAGATAATCATTACCTACACCGCCGTCCAGGTAATCGTTGCCACCACCGCCGAATAGAGAGTCATCGCCTTCGCCGCCTAATAGCGTGTCATTACCTGCCACATTGACGGGATCCTGATAACTTCTATAGTTTGCCGTTATCGTAGAGTTGTTGGCGAGATCCGTTTCTGTATATTTGATTTCTGAGTCTATTATGTATTGATATTCATTAATATCACCATAGATAGCATCATCCCCAAGGCCACCTCGTATTGTGTCGTCTCCACCTTCGCCCGACAGGTAATCGTTATCATTACCGCCATAGATTTCGTCATTACCACCGCCACCAAAGATATTGTCTTCGCCATTACCACCTGACAAAATATCGTCACCGGCCTCGGAAGATGATACATCCTGGGTAAATGACATCTCCATCGTGGTATCTGCTGGAATGTTAGCCGCACTCATTGGGTAGGTGATTATCGAATACCCATCCCAACCCATAAATGTCCGGCTTTCAGGTGGCAACCAGGGGACACTCACTGTACCGCGTTCAGTATCACCATAGATAGTATCGTTACCGTCACCACCATAAACATGATCTACATCGGCACCACCAAACAGTTCGTCGTCATTTTCTCCACCAAACACATCATCCTGGTTGTCTCCACCAAAAATCATGTCATTGCCTGCACCACCTACAATGACATCATCACCTGCATTGGCATCGACAAGATCATGATCCGCGCCGCCATCGATCCAGTCATCCGAATTTGATCCATCAATATAGTCATTTCCGGATTCACCAAAGAAGCTGGCGCCCAGGCTGCCAGGCGATACGGGCCCCCGATTTTCAACGGTCAGCCCATCATCACCACTACCGCCATAGACGGTTATATTTGGATTATTGGCTAAATCTTCTATATATATAGAGTCGCTACCGCCACCTGCATAGACAGTATCGATAGGGCTTGATAAATCTACGTAATCCGTTCCGATCGCACTATTACCTCGAATGAGCGCATAATCATCCTCTGCGCCTAAAGTAATAGATTGAGCTTCCGGTGCAGCAGGGCCATCAATCAATTCAATCCCGAAGTCACCGGGTTGCCAGTTATCGATAACGACGCTTGCACCAGTACCATTAAAGATAGTTAGTGGCGAATGATGAGTTACCTCAATATTAGTCCCTGGGATTGTGTATACCCCTGCACTTTGCCGAATTAGCCTTGTAATAACTACACCATCTATCACCAATGTATTTTGGCCACTGTCAATGATTCTATCCTGACCATAATTACCATCAAATACGTAGTAATCGTCACCAGCGCCACCTACTAGAACATCATCAGCATCATCATTTGCACCCCCATGAATGACATCATCACCCTGGCCTCCATATATATGGTCTGAACCAGCACCACCATCCAGGGTATCAATAGCATCATCATCACCACCGTATATCCAGTCATCTCCGGCTCCACCGTCAATGATATCTCCATCATTACCGCCGTGTAAGACATCATCACTAGAACCGCCAATTATTCGATCTTCACCTCCCTCACCAAGAATCAGATAACTTCCAGTATCACCTGTACCTAATTGAAATTCGTCTCTAGCTTCAGCCCTTAAATTGATATCATTATCATCTGTTCCAACCAAGATATCTCGATAGTCTATCTGAACAAAGGGTGCATCTGCTGCAGGAGGTACAATATTGTTATTTGGATCTAAAAAATATTTGTAAGCAAAATTAAAATTGGCTTCCAAACTTTGTACTTTATAGTTACTGTTGACAAGTCCATAATCTATATTTGCAGCTTCGATCTTATTATTCGGTACATTTCTCGTTAAACCAGTTTGCCCACCACCCAAGGTCCGTTCATACTGAAGTATCTGTTCACGGTGCTTCGTAAACATTTGATAGACTTGCTTTGCTGCTATATCATCCATGCCGTCTTGATTCATTCCATCAGGATATAGACCAAAATAGTCTGCATCAAAAAACCTTCGTTTTGCTAAACCTGGATCACGCCCCCTGTTACTGTTGTAGCGAATCTCATACCATATTTCTGCCCTCTGATTTTCTGCATCTTGCAACAACCTAATCATGTTACTAGGGCTATTATCAGGCCGCATGAAATAACCGCTTTCACCACCACCACCTGGCAATTGATACCACATGGACTCTAGGGCAGCACGCTCTCTCGAATTTCCAAGTTGAATTTGATTATCTTGTAAAAACTGATTGAATTCGTTTCTTTTATCTATAATTACTGCTTGTAGTAGTGCTTCTGCTTGTGCCTCACTAGTTAGTGTAAAAACATCATCTAAGACGTCAACATCCGATTCTGTAATCGTACCCCCTGAGACCCAAAAGTCCCGATACTCTTGTACTAATTGCTGTGCTTGAGCTGAGAAATCGATCAGTGGTTCACCCTGCTGAGCTAAAATTTGGTTCGCATCAGTTATGTAATTATTGATAGTTGTTATATCGTTTCTAATTAAATCCAAACCATAACCGATAGCTATACTACCTCTCTGCGCTACATCATCGTGATGCGGCGCTAATCTGGCTGGATCATTTGGGTTAAGTCTTAGCCTATTGTTTTCCGCAACTTTTAAGATAAAAATTAAATCATTTTCATATGATCCATGCAGCCAATTATTTGTGTGTATACCTGTTACCGCCATGGGAAATTCCTCATTTATCGCTCGTTAAATTTTCACTAAGAATGTATCGACAAACCAGATCTGTTTTTTGCTGTGTTCTTTTTTCCAGCCGCATCTTGCCGCCACCCAAGTATTTTTCAATACGAATTTCGTCTGGATATGTTGATTCTTTAATATTGAAGTTTGCTAAATATGTTGTTTTATTAAATACAAAGATACGAAGTATCGAGTTACCATATATAATTCTAGGCCTATTATTTTCTGTTCCTTCTGCAATATTTTTATAAAGAATATAATTTCCACTAACTGATAGAACATCTTCGTAAACATGTATATTTTCGATGCTCTTAATACTCTTCCTAAATCCAGTTTTTATGACGAACTCATTATGACCATCATTATCGATATCTACACTTGCATATAGAAATGGACGATACTTTGAATAGACACTTGGCTGATCAAATTCAACCTTGTACCTTGAAAGATTCCAATTAACTTTATCAAATTCTCTGCTTTTTGGGTAAAATGTATAATTCATATCAAAAAGAGATTTTGACATACCAGGTTTTATATAATCTTTTCCCAAAATTTCCTTAGCATTTGGAAATGTCTTTATAATATTGTAAGCATGTATCTTGTCTAAATCGTTAATACTAAAAAATTGATCAAACACTTTGTTCATGTGAATACAAACTTTGTCATCTTTGTTAATTTGCAAACTGTACATCTGCCACTGATTAGATTTAACTACAGATGAAAATAATATTAACCAAAGAGTAATTAAGTAACGTAAAACATTTTCATTCTTCTTGTCATTCATCATCAATTTCTCCATAGATCTATATCGCAATATCATTTTACTATTATCACTCTCTTTCTATTTCCTTATACACACGCAATATCGAATTTAAAAAATACTCAATCATATGACATTGTCTAATCTTCACTTCAACTGACACATTCGCACACAGAATATACATTCAAACCTTAAACAACCCTTTTTTACATTAAAAAACCCGTTTAAGCCTTTAAATTTGCCTCTAATCACGCCTTTTTCTTTCCTGTTCAATCTGTTGGCTTGGTCCGACCCCACGAATGTCATTTAAAATGTAAGTATCACTACCTTCACCACCTGCAAGAACATCATCGCCGGTTCCACCTATGAGAATATCATCATCTGCTTCTCCAAATAGATAATCATTTAATGATCCTCCATATAATGTATCATTTCCAGTGCCACCATATAGAACATCTTCTCCCCAGTGCCCTCGCAAAGTATCATATCCGCTCTCTCCAAACATTAGGTCATTTTCAGCGGTTCCTTGTAAATAGTCGACTTCATCTGCCCGATAATACGAGAACTCTAAATTTTCCCCAACTTGAATGTGATCCCATGCCACGACAATCCCACTGTCAACTGGTATATACGTATCTAATAATAATTGAGTAGCATCCTGTAATTCCTCCTGTATACCTACTGCCCCAATATTAGAAGGAATTGGGTATCTCACTTCATAATCGATTATTTGTTCATGATGCCTTGTAAACAT
>JASFLV010000295.1:0-4213 GCA_050117915.1 Thioalkalispiraceae bacterium
TGAATTAATGGAACGCAGTTGGTCATTGGAGAAGAAGGTCTTTTTACCCGTGTTGGCGGGCTTTCCAAAAGGCTGCCTGTGGTGGGTGGAACACACACCTGCAACACCGATGTACCTGAACCAGTACGGGATCCCGGAGCCGGAACATCCACGCCGGGCAAGAAGAACAAAATTACGGAGTCTCGATATCATTTTTATGCCGTTAGTCGCGTTCGATTCGGCGGGTAACCGGATGGGTATGGGCGGTGGTTTTTATGATCGCAGCCTGGCAAAAGTCTATCGAGCCGATAATACCTGGCACCGCCCGCTTCGACTGGGTGTCGCTTACAGCTGGCAACAGGTCGATGCGATACCGGCAGAAAAATGGGATATTCCACTTGATGCAATTGCCACAGAAAACGGTGTTACCTGGTTCAGGAGATAAAACATGAAATACTGGTTAATGAAATCAGAGCCTGATGTGTTTGGTATCGATCACCTGGCGAAAATGCCCAAGAAAATCGAACACTGGGATGGTATTCGCAATTATCAGGTACGCAATATGATGCGCGATGAGATGCAAAAGGGCGATCGCGCCTTTTTTTATCACTCAAACTGCAAAGAACCCGGTATCGTCGGTATTATTCGTGTCATTAAAGAGGCTTATCCAGACTTTACTGCCTTTGATCCGGGCGAAAAATACTACGATCCCAAGAGTGATCCGGAAAATCCGCGTTGGTACATGGTCGATGTTAAGCTCGAACGTAAATTTAAGCGTGTCATCACCCTGCAAGAGCTAAAAAACTACAAAACTTTAGCTGACATGCTCATTTTGAGACGTGGAAATCGACTTTCGATCACCCCGGTTAGCAAAAAACAGTGGGATTTCATTCTTAAACTGGAAAATAAAAGCCCGAAAAACTGATCACAACAAAAAATCTGCGCATTCATCGTCGATTTTTGCTTTTACATGCGATATTTACTCCTGATAACAGTAAAAAACACGCTGAAACGGCTTCTAAAACGCTCTTAGACGCAAAAATTTGGCGTTTTTTACATGTCCAAACGGAAAAATTTACCTGTTTAAATCGAGAAGTTAGCAAATAGCGCCTGAAAACATTTTTCAGCGACGTTTTATTTGTACATTAACTATTAAATGTAAAAATAAACGTTGCTGAGATCCGCCTTGAATGCTTTTCAAAGCACTCTTGAGTATTTAAAAGTAGAAAATTATAAAAAATTCTGGTGTTTTGATGGTTAAAACAGGATTTCACAATTCAATTGCTGTGAATTAAGTAAAATTTTTCTTAATACGATCATTTTTTCCAGCTTTGGAGCTCGTTAAGGACTGAATTTTTAATAATCCCGATCAATTTTTTAACTAATTTTATAAAACGAAGTAATTTTTTCCTTAAATCCAGAAATTTTTTCTGTATAACGTCAAAATTTTGATCCTTCCCGGCTAATTTCTTAAAAATTTTACCTGTAAAAGTGTTTTTACCGTTCATAACTTTAAGAAAGTTGATTCATAAATTAAATTTTTAAAAAAATTCGACGATAAAGAGTCCTTAACGAGGTAAAAAAGTTGTTAACGTAGAAAATTAACTACGAATACTAGATTTTTTTATTGACTTAGCTATACTCACACAAACTCAGTGTTCAACCTTCGGAGGGTTTTAACCATGGCAACAAAGAAAAAGGGTCGCAAAAAGGCGACAAAGAAAAAGGCAGTACGTAAAAAGACTGCAAAGAAACGCGTAGCTAAGAAGAAGACTACGAAGAAGAAGGCCAAGAAAAAGGCCAAAAAGAAGGCTAAGAAAAAAGCCAAAAAGAAAGTAACGAAGAAGAAAGCGAAGAAAAAGGCCAAAAAGAAGGCTAAGAAAAAAGCCAAGAAAAAGGCCAAAAAGAAAGTAAGCAAGAAGAAAGCAAAGAAAAAGGCTAAGAAAAAAGCCAAGAAGAAGACGACCAAGAAGAAAACAGCGCGTCGTCGCAAGAAGAAGTAAGACTGGCTAATTAGCCAATGGAAAGGGCCTCAATCGAGGCCCTTTTTCTTTTTTAAGCCCCTAATATGGCGATGACTGGGTTAAATGAGTATTCGTAGCTCGTCATCTACCCATCACACCTGACATGCTGGCCCATGAGCGGGTATCCAGTTTTAAATCGATTCCGGCGAAAACCATGCCGGAATGACGAGAAAATTAACAGAATACCGATTGTTAATTCAGGAACAAGGTATAGGCGGGATTCTCTGTCTCATCCCAGTAGCGATAGCCGATTTCATCGAGAAATGTTTTAAATTGTTGTTCTTCACCGGCGGGAACCTGCATACCAACCAGTACCCGGCCATAGGCTGCGCCATGATTCCGATAATGAAACAGGCTGATGTTCCATTGCTGACCCATGTGATTCAAGAACCTCAATAATGCGCCGGGGCGCTCTGGAAATTCAAAGCGGTAAAGCCGTTCGTTTTTTACTCCGGCAACGCGACCTCCGACCATATAGCGGATGTGCAACTTGGCCATTTCATTGTCTGACATATCCAGGAGTGGATAACCCTTTTTCGTCAGCTTTGCGACCAGTTCATCTTTCTCCTGTATACCCCCCTGCACCTGGACACCAACAAAAACATGGGCATTTTGTGGATCTGAATAACGATAATTGAATTCAGTGATCCCCCGCATACCGATGGTGTCACAAAATTGCCGGAAGCTACCCGGTTTTTCCGGAATCGTCACTGCCATGATGGCTTCACGGTGCTCACCCAGTTCCGCGCGTTCCGAGACATGACGTAAACGATCGAAGTTCATATTGGCGCCACTATCGATGGCGACAAAGGTCTTATCTTTGACCGCGTTTTGTTCGACATAACGTTTCATTCCCGCTACTGCCAGGGCACCTGCCGGCTCGGCAATCGAGCGGGTATCATCGAAAATATCCTTGATGGCCGCGCAAATTTCATCGGTTTTGACTAACACCACATCGTCAACACACTGTTTGGCAATTTCAAACGGGAGTTCGCCCACTTTTCGCACCGCGACACCATCGGCAAATATACCCACCTGTTCCAGCTCAACACGTTCCCCGGCCTGCAATGCAGCATACAGGCAGGCAGAGTCCTCCGCTTCAACCGCAATGATCTTGATGCCTGGATCGACTGATTTAACATAAGCACTAATCCCGCTAATCAGTCCGCCACCACCAACGGGGACAAAAATGGCATCGATTGACTGCTGCTTTGCCTTTAACTGTTTCAGGATTTCGACGCCAACCGACCCCTGCCCGGCGATCACATCCGGGTCATCATAAGGGTGAATAAAAACCAGCTGTTCTTTTTCCGCCAACTTATACGCGTGGGCACAGGCCTCATCATAGGTATTACCATGTAGCACAATTTTTGCACCAAATGAGGCAACCGAATCCACCTTGATCCGCGGTGTCGTTTTCGGCATCACGATGGTGGCAGCAATATGCTTGCGCTGTGCCGCCAGCGCTACGCCCTGTGCATGGTTGCCAGCGGAGGCGGCAATAATCCCTTTCTCAAGCTGATCCTGGGGCAAACTCGCAATCTTGTTGTAGGAGCCTCTTAATTTGAAGGAAAAGACCGATTGCAGGTCCTCCCGCTTCAAATAGACCTGATTATCCAGCCTTTTACTCAAGCGCGGGGCAAAATCAATGGGTGACTCCACCGCCACCTCATAGACATTGGATTTTTTAATTTTTTCGACGAGTTCTGAAAACATCAACTTCCTGCAATTTTGGGTTTAAAAGCTTTATTCAGCTTATACATCCCTAATATAATGAGAGTTTGCCTTCGCGACAATGTGGAAATGGGTAATCGGGAGAAGAATATGACACAAGACGAAATGAAGCAGGCGGTTGCCAAAGCCGCGATTGACTACGTGGAAGTGGGGACCATCATCGGTATTGGTACCGGTTCGACTGCGAATTTCTTCATTGATGAACTGGCCAAAATTAAACACCAGATCGAAGGGGCCGTGGCCAGTTCTGTTGCCAGTGCAGAACGCCTGGAAGGTCACGGTATCGAAGTCCTGGATTTGAACTCCGTTTCAGAGATATCCGTCTATGTCGACGGTGCCGACGAGTCGAATAAATATCTTCACCTGATCAAGGGCGGCGGTGGCGCCCTGACCCGGGAAAAAATCGTTGCCGCGGTCAGTAAAAAATTCGTCTGTATTGCCGATGAGAGCAAACTGGTCGATGTCCTGGGCCAGTT
>JASFLV010000296.1:0-4187 GCA_050117915.1 Thioalkalispiraceae bacterium
GGCCCCGGCCCGACCCACTGCCTTAAGGCTCGGAGGGATATCCATGTCATGCATTTTGAATGAGCGCAGCAAAATCGCATCGGGATGCGTAATCTCAGATGCGACTTCGTACTTATCGCGTGGCAACTTGTCTAAGCCAGCGACGGAGATATTGTTCAGCGTTAAAATTTTATACATTATACTTCGTCTTTATTAACCGTGTTGTTTTTCAAAATCTGCCATCAACTCAACCAGTGCATCGATACCTGCCTCGGGCATGGCATTGTAGATACTGGCACGCATACCACCGACAGAACGATGTCCCTTTAAAGTCTTTAAGCCGCGTTGTTCCGCCTGTTCAAGAAATGTTTTATCCAGATTAGCATCAGCCAGGGTAAACGGGACATTCATCCAGGAGCGGCACTCTTTGGTAACGGGGTTCGCATAAAAATCAGAACCATCAATGGCTGCATACAGTTTATCTGCCTTGCGCTTATTGATTTCGGCCATGGCGTTAAGTCCACCTTGTTGCTTGATCCATTCAAAGACAAGACCAGCAAGATACCAGGCATAGGTTGGCGGTGTGTTTAGCATCGAATCACTGTCGGCCACTTGTTTATAATCAAAAACACTGGGCGTTTTATCCATACTCTTGCCCATCAAGTCCTTACGCACGATCACAATCGTCAGGCCTGCGGGGCCGATATTTTTCTGGGCACCTGCGTAAATCAAGCCGAATTTATTCACATCGATAGGCCGGGACAGAATTGTCGAAGACATATCGGCAACCAAAGGCACAGCGCCTGTCTCCGGCACCCAGTGGAATTCCACGCCACCGATTGTTTCATTAGGCGTGTAATGTAAATACGCCGCCTGGTTATCCATTTGCCAACTAGCAAAGTCAGGGATATCGCTAAAGTTGGAAGCCTCGCTGCTTGCGACAACATTTACCTCGGCATAGTTTTTCGCTTCAGCAATCGCCTTTTTTGACCAGGCACCGGTATTGACATAATCAACCGAGTTTTTATCACCTAGCAGGTTCATTGGAATCAAGGCAAACTGTGCACTTGCTCCTCCCTGTACAAACAGCACTGAATAATCATCTGATATATTCAGCAACTCGCGAAGATCCGCTTCCGCCTTGGCAGCAATCCCCATAAATTCTTTACCGCGGTGGCTCATTTCCATTACAGACATGCCGCTACCGTTCCAGTCAGTCATCTCCTGCTGGGCCTTTTCCAGAACAGCAGTCGGTAACATTGCGGGGCCGGCACTAAAATTAAAACAACGTGACATATAACTCACTTCCTTAACTAGATTATTTATTTTAAAAATCAGGACAGTGGCAGGGAGACGGGGCTAAACTAGACAGTTGGAACCTCTTCCGCTTCCCCTACCACACTTGCGATACGCTCAATACCAGAGAGCTTTTCTTCTTCATCCAGGCTGATAAGCTTCACGCCCTGGGTGTTGCGCCCCATTACAGAGATTTCATCGGCACGGGTTCGCACCAGGGTACCGCCACTGGTGATCAACATGATCTCATCACCTTCGTTAACCCATTCTGCACCCGTCACCAGACCATTACGCTCAGTGGTCTGTATAGAAATGACCCCCAGGCCACCACGGCCGTGCACTGGATAATCAGAGACCCTGGTTCGCTTACCGTAACCGTTCTCAGTCGCCGTTAACACATAGCCTTCTTCGCAGAGAATGAGTGAAATAACCTTGTGATCGCCCGTAAGTTTAATCCCCCGCACGCCAACGGCATTTCGCCCCATTGGCCGAACATCGTTCTCGTTGAATCGAATTGCTTTACCGCTGCTACTGAACAGGATTACATCCTGATCCCCCGAGGTAATCTCTACCCCAACCAGGTGATCCCCTTCGCGCATTTCAATCGCGATGATGCCCGATGAGCGTGGCCGTGAAAAATCTTTTAATGGCGTCTTCTTCACCGTACCCTGTTGGGTTGCAAAGAAAATAAACTGATCTTCGCTATAATCACGAATCGGTAGCATGGCGTTGATACGTTCACCTTCGCTTAGTGGAAGCAGGTTGACGATCGGTTTACCACGCGCAGTGCGTCCTGCCTGCGGTAACTCGTAAACTTTTAGCCAGTACACCTTACCGTAATTTGAAAAACACAAAATCGTATCATGGGTATTCACCACGAATAACTTATCGATAAAGTCCTGCTCTTTGACTGATGTCGCAGCCTTACCTTTACCACCGCGACGTTGCGCAGTATAGGAAGAAACAGGTTGTGATTTGGCATAGCCTTCATGGGACAAGGTCACAACCACGTCTTCTTCATTGATCAGATCTTCAATCGATAAATCTTCCTGACTGGCAATAATCTCCGTACGTCGATCGTCGCCATATTGTTCCTTGATCTCGAGGAGTTCATCGCGAATCACCTGCATCAAACGATCACCTGAACCAAGGATATCGAGTAAGTCTGCAATCTTGGCCAGAAATTCTTCGTATTCTTTTATGATCTTATCTTGCTCAAGACCCGTTAAGCGATGCAAACGCATATCCAGGATCGCCTGGGCCTGGGCCTCTGATAGTTGATACTTGTTGTCTACATAACCGAATTCTTCAGGCAGGCCTTCAGGTCGCGAGGCCTTGGCCCCAGCACGCTCGAGCATCTCGACCACCACACCGGGTTCCCAGGCAGAAGCCATCAATTTTTCTTTTGCCTCTGCCGGTGAGGCCGCTGCCTTGATCATGGCAATAATCGGATCGATGTTGACCAGGGCAATTGCGAGTCCTTCTAATATGTGTGCCCGCTCGCGCGCCTTGCGTAAATCATAAATAGTTCGACGGGTAACAACCTCGCGCCGATGGCGAATGAAGGCCTCGAGGATTTGCTTGATATTCAGCAGTCGCGGTTGGCCATCAACCAGCGCAACCATGTTGATTCCAAACACGCTCTGTAGCTGTGTATGCTGATAAAGATTGTTGAGCAGGACTTCCGCAACTTCACCGCGACGCAGTTCAATCACGACACGCATGCCATCCTTATCGGATTCATCACGTAATTCAGTAATCCCTTCAATCTTTTTGTCTTTAACCAGTTCAGCAATACGTTCCAGCAAACGCGCCTTGTTAACCTGGTACGGTAATTCGTTGATGATAATCTTTTGTTTACCGGTCTTTTCATGGACTTCTATTTCAGTCCTGGCCCGCACATAAATACGGCCGCGTCCTGTTGCATAGGCCTCGGCAATACCACGCGCACCATTGATGATGCCGGCTGTGGGAAAGTCGGGGCCTGGAATGATCTGCATCAAATCAACAATAGAAATGGAAGAATCATCAATCAGTGCCAGACAACCATCGGTGATCTCTGACAGGTTATGCGGTGGGATATTAGTGGCCATCCCCACGGCAATGCCGGCAGAGCCATTGATTAGTAAATTTGGGATCCGGGCCGGCAGGATTTCCGGCTCATGTTCAGACTCATCATAGTTAGGAACAAAGTCGACGGTCTCGCGATCGATGTCGGCGAGCAGCTCATGGGCAATCTTGGACATGCGCACTTCGGTGTAACGCATGGCCGCTGGCGCATCGCCATCCACCGAACCAAAATTACCCTGGCCATCCACCAGCATATAACGCAGTGAAAAGGGTTGGGCCATCCGCACAATCGTGTCATACACGGCGGTATCGCCGTGGGGGTGATATTTACCAATGACGTCACCGACCACCCGGGCCGATTTCTTGTAAGGCTTGTTCCAGTCGTTGCCCAGCTCACGCATGGCATACAGGACCCGGCGGTGCACCGGCTTGAGGCCATCACGCACATCCGGTAGTGCCCGCCCCACGATCACCGACATCGCATAGTCCAGATAGGACTGCTTCATTTCCTCTTCGATGTTGATGGGCAGGACTTCTTTCGCGAATTCTGTCATATGTCGTTTTTTATCAGACGCACTCAGAGACTATAAGACAGACGATTATATCATGGCTGCCACCCCCCACACCAAATAAATCTGGCGGGAGAATGGATTTATGGATTTCTCGGTGATTTTATTGCGCTTTTTGACGGGCTTTTTGTATGAATTCGGAGAAAAAAGCGGCAAATACCCCAAGGAACAAGCCAAGCACAATGGACAGCGCCAGAACCAGCGATCTTTTTGGCTTGATCGGGCTTTGCGGTTTGTTGATATGACCGTCCAGGATATAGGGCTGGAAGCCCT
>JASFLV010000297.1:0-4164 GCA_050117915.1 Thioalkalispiraceae bacterium
ACCATTGAACCGTATTCCCGTTCCACAATCTGTTGCGTCAAATGCACCCGTGTTGCCTTCAAGGCCGTATCGGTTACACGATGAATAGCCATGCCCGGCGACACTTCCACCCAAAGGCAGGCGTCACCCGGCACCGGCGGAAAACCCTGGGACACCGTCGCCATATACTCGGCTAACTGTGGCTGCAGAGAATCAATATAGACGTAAGTTCTGAGTTTGATCATGATTTGATTACACTAAAGTCAATACGCTCTGCATTCGTTCCGGTAACGGAATGTTATGTACCCGGAATACCGCCAATGCCAGGACAAAAGCTGCACCGGCATATCAATCAGTTAGAGTTGCTGTAAGTAGTTGAAGCTTAGGCGAGATGGTTACTTTGACACAAATAAATATTTTACGGTGAATTTATAGACTATTATCTATATGGAATATCAAGCCCTGATATCGAGATTAACTGACATCAAACGAGGGCATTCACCTGTTCATATGATTGCCTATAGGTTCATCCTTTTAATTTAAAGCCACCATACTTGATCAGCACGGCCTCGGCAGCATAAAGATCATTGATCAGAGCAGTACATAACCCGACCAGGTCACCTTGTTCAGTTCGCAGATAAACCCAGTCATTCATCTCACATTCCTGCCATTCAAACCCTTTGTCCAGCGCAAACTGAATCACCCGCGACTTTTCTCGCTTGTTAGGTTCGGACATTAAAATCCAGTCTAAACCGGTAACCCCCTTTTCGATGGAGAACTGGACTTCCAGGGGGGCTTCTCCATTCCTCGTCGGAGTGAAGACAAAAACAGCAAATGAAGTTTCCACAGCCTGACTAGAGATCTGATGGTGAACATCCTCGATATCATTGACTGATATCATTTTCGTCTGAATGCCGTTATCTCGTGAACGTAACAACTTCCATCCAATCGCACCTGCCACGAGCAAGATTACAATAATAAGTACATAAATCCACATAACTACAGTCGTAACCCAACAACCAAGATAAACGCTAGATTTATGTTGGCCAGACTAAAATACTCTCTGATATTAGCCATCATGGCTCTCTGACCTCCCAAAACAACATATATGCTCACATGCATACCCGATTCCGACCAGCCTTTTTAGCCTCATATAATTTGTTATCCGCCCGCTTCATCGCCTCCGAGCTATTAGTATCCGCTCTTTCCACCTCTGCCACACCAATACTTACCGTAACGGATATGCGATTATCGTCGCTCTGGACCACACTATGCATAATTTTCTCGCGTAATTTCTCAGCAATCTTGCTCGCATTATCACTGGATATATATGGCAATATTATGCAAAACTCCTCTCCACCTACTCTGGCGACAGTATCGTGGCGCCTCAAACTGGATTGGCAAGTTTTTGCGACCTCTTTTAATACAGCATCCCCAACATGGTGCCCATAGTTATCATTGACCTTTTTAAAATGGTCGATATCCAGAATCAGCAGCGCATAGTTTTCGTTACTACGTTTGAACCGTGAAAATTCATTTTCCAGGATCTCGTCAAACGCACGTCTGTTTAGAACATTAGTCAAGGGGTCGGTTTTACTCAATTCCTCAAGCTTTTTTTCAAGCTCTTTTTGCTCTGTCATATCGCGCTCAATCGCAACAAAGTACGAGGCGTTCCCGGCACTATCATTCAAAGGCAAGATACTAATATCCAACCAATATTCCCGACCCGCCTTGCTATAGTTCTTGATCGTCGTACGTACTGCTTTCTTTTCTATTAGTGCATTTCGAATGATATTTCTTGATTCTTTATCCGTACCCTCGGCCTGCAAGATTCTTGGGGTTTTCCCGATAACTTCATCGTATGTATAGCCGGTCAGCTTTGTGAACGCCTTATTCACATAAACGATTTCTGGACCGGGTTCGTCAATCGGCGTCGCCTTCGTGACAATAATCACATCGCTTGCATTATCGACGATATCTACAAAATCAAAATCAAATTTCATCATGGCAGTATATGAACACTCAGTTCGTAATAGTCCTGGCGTTTACGCCAAGCAGTCCGGTAAGCCGCGTCGCGTTTTTTACGGTCTCGTCTGTGTAGCTTGCAAAAGGCTGCTTTTCTAAAGCTTATTCAATATTTTTCCGGCTGCATAGACAACGACGACGATTCCCAGTACTGCCATAATTATGTAAGTAGAAAAAAAGAGCCGGTGCTGTTTTGGTGGACCAATACGAATGCCGTGGTGTTTAAAGCTCAGAATTTTAGCCGCCTCTCGACCCGCCGTGTCTAAATATACCGCACCCCCGAACAAGGCAAATAGCGGCCAGCTTGAGTGATTGACTAGCATAAGCACACCTGAGAGCGGCAGCCATCCTAATGTTAGCAGGTCCCAATAAGCCGTATACCTCTCTGCTCTTTGTAATAAATGATCCGATTCAGCGGGGTTTTCCTGCAACCCCAGTTTTTGTGCAAGCGGAAAATTTATCGATGAAATAATTTGGCCAGCATAAAGAAGGCCAGGAAGTATAATAAGTACCCATCCTAATAATAATTGCACAATTCCACCTGGTTCCTGGTTATTGATCGTAAGAATGTTTGACCTGCTAACGCCAGTTTTTGTTCATAAAGCGATTCAGCTTTTCGGTAAACTCGCGGGTGTCATATTCTGACCGGACTTCCTTCAGGCAACGGGAACACAGACAATCATCGTATTGCAGATTGACATAATCCAGATGCTCAGGGGTCAGGTATACAGTCTGGCACTGACAGAGCAAAATCGAGCCGGACTTGCATTCAAATAACTGCTGGCAACGAGGACATTGTTTTTGTTCATGTGAAGGCATTCGTTTATTTCCTGTTGTTTTCAAGTAACAGGGTCAGAAAGCACTATTCTCTCTGACTCTGCCCTATCCCCAAGTATTTAAACAATTACCCATGTTACTCTGGAAATTCGTCGAAACGTGGCAATTCCCCACAGATTTCTTCCCAGTTTGCTTTGGAAACCACAAATATATGAGCTTGTGGCCTCTCCAGAATATCGGATTCAATTGTCCCAAGCCTTACGCGAACCACACCAGGTTTTTTATTACTTTTACTTATGATGGGTGAGCCACATTTGGAACAGAATAGTTTGGCATAGCCCGGGGAAGGCTCGAACGACGTAAGCAAATCCTCACCTGATAGAATATGAAATGAAGCCGTATCTACCACACCATTTGTGGCAAATGCGCTGCCCTGTGCTTTTCTGCACTCTGAACAGTGACAATAGACAATATCGGTGATTTCGCCAGTAATTTCATATCGAATCCCACCACATAAACAACCGCCTTTATACATTCCTTGATCCTTTTTTGCGTTAACGACAAGGGTAAAGGGTCGCCGCTTTTTCGCGGTCACAGCGACTGCAGGGAGCGAACCTTACCTACTTGTTATGCATATATAGCTAGTCCTCACAAACCTGTCCTTGCGCTATGCCATTTTTAACCAGATTCAAACATGTACCCAATGTTATAGTTCTACTATAACATTTGCCTCTTGCACTAGAGCCACGAGGAATAGAATCTTCCGTGAAACAGACGCTCTCGCATTCTGATGTGTCACTACAGATTTTGTTTGCATCTTTGGTAGGGAGATCACATTGATCAATCTCCATCAGCCCAAATCGTCCCCAGGTACCGCCTTGTTGTTCGCAGGACTCTTTACTACTCAGGGAGTTATTTGCATTGGCGGTTGACACGCAGCAAAGAATCATAATCCTAATAATATGTTTTGTCATTTTTTATACATAACGTTTGCATGAGGGGCGCGAAAAGGCAACGCTTTTGAGCGTCCCAATGAGCGAAGCGAATGACTCAATGCACTTGTTAGGCATAATATATTGAGTCACTTTAAATGCTCTGGTTTTTTTACAGGCGGTAATCCAACAGGATATAATACCTCATCTTCTCCCCAAGGAACTTCACCTGATAAATAAGAATCCATGATCTGTTGATTTCCTTCAATTGAAGACATAATATTTTCTTCAGCCCAATCTAGCGCGTCAGAAAATGAGCCGACGATCTGAATCCAATTTGGTGTTGATCCACCAGGATCAGAGATTCTCACTTCAATTTTTCCTTCTCCCTTCGAAGTGAACCTTAGACCACCACCATATTTTAGCCATTGTTCTGTATTTGGATATTTAG
>JASFLV010000298.1:0-4122 GCA_050117915.1 Thioalkalispiraceae bacterium
CTTATAATATAGTTAAGTTCTCAGTATATCGAACCTGTTTAGGCTGGAGTCAGTGTTTAAATTAAGTAGCTACTATTCAATTGCCAGCCTGCTTGGCACCGGCCTGGTCGTCCTGATCCTGTGGTTTTTCCTGCGCCACCTGGCGACGCAAAGCCTGATGGAGCACCAGACCCGTACCAATATCGATCTGACCATAAGCCTGGCCAATAGCCTGCTGGATGATTACCAGTCTTTCTTCGAAGCAACTGAAAACCTCTCCGCCAGCGAAATCAAACAACGACCTGAGATCGATGAACTGCAACAGCTGATCACAATGAGAATGAAAGGTATCAGTGTCGTTAAGATAAAAATTTATAACATTAACGGGCTCACCATCTTTTCGACCGATCCAGAACAAATAGGGAATGATAAAAGTAAATACAGTGGTTTCCGCCAGGCACGCTCTGGTACGGTTGCTAGTGAAATCAGTTTCCGGAATGAATTCTCCGACTTCGAAGGCATTATTATGGATCGCAACCTGATCGCATCTTATATCCCGATCAAGTCAGAAAAAAATGGTCCGGTGATTGCTGTCTTTGAAGTGTATGCAGACGTTACGCCATTGTTGCAGGGCATCGAGGACATGCACAGCAAAATTCTGCTCATCGTCTTTAGTTCACTTGCTGTTCTTTATCTTTTTCTGCTTGTGATAGTAAGACGTGCTGATAAGGTTCTGCTCGAACAGGATAAAGACCGTCAGCGAAATCAGGAAAAGATAAAGCGCCAGGCCTATCGTGACGCCTTAACCGGCTTACCCAATCGTTATAGTTTTGAGGAGCGTATTGAAGAGGCATTCAGTCGTGCTTACCGTCATAACAAATCGGGTGCGCTCATGTATCTTGACCTGGACCGTTTCAAACTTATCAATGATAGTCTGGGCCACGACGCTGGCGATAAATTACTACATATTGTCGCCGACCGAATTCGTGAGAATGTACGTGATGCTGACATGGCGTTCCGTATGAGTGGTGATGAATTTGTTATTATTCTGGAAGATCTTGAAAAAACTGAAGATGCCTCGCAGGTCGCGGAACGAATTTTACAATCGATGCAAACCCCTGCTTACCTGGATGAACATGAACTTACCATCAACGTAAGTATCGGTATCACGCAATTCCCAAGAGATAATTATGATATTGAAGCAACGCTTAAAGAAGCTGATGTTGCGATGTATCAGGCGAAGGAAAAAGGTAATAACAATATCGTCTATTTCAAAGACGGGATGAACCCGGCTGCTTATGAACGGCTGACACTGGAGACCGAGTTACAGCATGCCATTAATGAGAACGAGTTTGTTCTACATTATCAGCCTAAATACAAAACGAATACCTATGAGCTAGTCGGCCTTGAAGCCCTGATCCGCTGGCAACACCCTTTACTCGGCACTATACCACCGAATAAGTTTATTCCGATCCTGGAAGATATGGGTAAAATCAATGCAGTCGGCCAATGGGTACTGGAAGAAGCCTGTAGCCAGGCGAGAAAATGGATCGATCAAGGCTATAGTGCAATTCGCATGTCTGTGAACATTTCAGCAAGGCAATTTAGTAGTGATGATCTTGTCAATACCGTTAAACGTGTTTTACGAAAAACTGGATTGGCCGCCGAACATCTGGAGCTGGAATTGACTGAGAGTATGTTTGTGGAAGATACAGAACATGCAATTAGTGTAATGCATGACTTAAAATCTTTGGGTGTCAGCCTGTCAATCGACGATTTTGGCTCCGGTTACTCGTCACTCAGCTACTTAAAACAATTCCCGGTTGATTATCTGAAAATTGATCGGACATTTATTCGAGATCTCACCAGCAATCCCAAGGATGCCTCGATCATCACTGCAATTTCTGGCCTTGCACAAAGTCTTGACTTAGAAGTAGTTGCGGAAGGTGTCGAAATCCAGGAACAAATCGATTTTCTGCAAGAAACCGGCTGCCATGAACTACAGGGATTCTTTTTTCAACCAGCCTTACCTGCCAATGAAGTGGAATCCCTCATGCGCCGTTTCAGGAATATTGCAGCAAACTAGACCACCAATAACGCTATGCAAGCAGCATTGCATTTTTACTGATCATTGGTAGAGTTGTGTTAAGAACGCAGAAAATGCCTGCTCCCTTCCGGGCGGGGTCATCCGCATAAATCCTTTTTGCTGTAGTAGTTGTATCAGTTTTCGTGGAGGGACACGGTAATCCCCTACAATCTCGGCATGTCCGGCTGAGACTTCGATGTTATCAACCAGAGACGGGGCATCAACTTTTGTAAAGTATTGCTCGCGCGTACTGAAGACGAAATCATCTTCGATGCAAGTGCCGGTATCATCAAATTTTCGGCATGTCCCTTCCTCATCCGTAACAATTTTTAAATGCGTTGATACCTGTGCAAGTAAACTACCTGGCTGTTGAATAAAGGGCGAGGGATGGGTGATTTCATACCATTTGTCACCACTAATGATTTTGCAAATTGGGACGATCAAGCCTAGCGTCAACCAGCGCAAGCGCGTTGAGCCACAATGATCGGCTGCAGCAATTCCCGCATAGGGGGCGGAAATGGTAGCAAGTCTTACCGATTTATTCTTCAGGTGTAACCGATCATCTCGTTCTTTTATTAAGGCCTTACGTGCAATCAGACCACCCTGACTATGGCCGATCACTGTCAGTTGTTGATGATTCATTTTCGAGGAAAGCGAGTCCAGTGCCTGAATCAGCTCACGCGAGCTCTGCATCAAGCTGTCTCGATCATTATAATTAAAACAAATTGCCTGTTGCCCATTAAACGCATACACCTGGGCCAGGGAACGGAACAATGCTGCTGAACCATAACAGCCATGTACGATGACGGTAACCGGCTCATTAGCATTTAATTTGATCGTGGTATCAGACGAATTTGTACAGGGACTCAAGCCGGCAATCTGTGCAGAAAAGTTTGGTACCGGCAGGTGTCTATCATCAAGGCTGGCATATTCAGGGTCAGCAGGCACGTAGGTCGTACAGGCCGTGATTCCTGAAGCCATCGCCAAAAAATAAATGTAAAGTAATTTTTTCTTTTTCATTGTTATCGAGTCCAGGTAATTTATCTTGCTCCTTTCCTCCTCAGTAAGTATACCAGAGCTCTGTGTTCGCCGCCTCCTGTCACAGCAGAGTAGTCTCATCTTCAAGTAATTTGATACCTCTACTCACCGGCCATGAGCCAGTGTGACTTTGTAAAACAAAGCAAATTAGCCTGCCTTGTCCGTCGCAAACTGGATATTCTTTCCGACTGTGGGTCATTGAAATTATCCGAAGTGTTATCCAGTAAATATATAGCTACTAGACTAGTTTGCATCACACTAGCAGTACCCAGATAGATGAAACAACAGCTTATTTAAAAATACAGTGTTTGGTGAAATCGCGCAGCTCGTTAGCTGTCCAGTCACCCCTGGGTTTTTCTTTCATAGCCGCACACCATTCGTCACTACCCACTTCTGGTGTACAGCCAATCAGCACAAAGGCAATCATCGCTACACCTGTATATCTCATCAAATACTGCACTACGCACCTCATTCTTTTATTCAATTGCATGCAAAACTTTATTTACAAATATATCATGCTGCCAGGCGCCTTTCTGCTTAGTCAGCCCCAAACGTACAATAACAATTTCGCGCGAAGGGATGATGGTAACAAACTGCCCGGAACGTCCAATAGCATGGAATGTGTCGCTTGGTAGCAGCTTATCTGTAGTCGGACTTTCGAAATCAGACGCGACAGACAACCAGAAGTGAGCCGCATAACGCTGGTCAGGTGACTGTCTTGCCGGGGAACGGGAATACGCCACCCAGCCTTCCGGCAACAGTCGCTCACCCCGCCATACCCCATCCTGGACATATAACTGGCCAAACCGAGCCCAGTCCCGGGCGGTAGCATAGATGAACGAGGAGCCGACAAACGTCCCGGCGGCATCGGGCTCCAGCACTGCCCCGCTCATCCCCAGCGGATTAAACAACTCATGGCGTGGAAACGCCAGATAGTCTGGCTCTCCAATGACCCTGCGCAAGATTCCGGAAACAATGTTGGTCGTGCCACTGGTGTATGCCCAGCTCGTTCCGGGGCG
>JASFLV010000299.1:0-4118 GCA_050117915.1 Thioalkalispiraceae bacterium
TTCATGACCTGAAGATCGATCTTCTGATCTTCATCGAGCTTGTCAGTATTGATTTCTTCGATAGCATCAAGCAGTTTTTCATTGAGCGTGATGAGTGCTCCGATATCGTCGTCCCCATAGGGTGCCAACCTGTCACTATAACCCTCAACACCAGTATCAACTGCCTGCTCCGGATGAAAACGAAACCAGGCGCGGTAATAACTATCTACTAATTCGACATACTCTGACACAACAGATCCTGCTCTTTTTTTATACTTCGACTATCTCAAAGTCGTGGGTTATCTCTGCGGTCTTCCCGAGCATAATCGATGCTGAGCAATATTTTTCTGCAGACAACTCAATCGCCCGTGCCACACGTTGCTCGGATAAGCCTTTGCCGGTAACGACAAAATGCGCATGGATCCGGGTGAAAACCTTGGGTTCGGTCTCAGCGCGGGTTGCTTCCAGCTGCACGATACAGTCAGCGATCTCCTGTCGCGCCTTTTTCAGGATCAGCACCACATCAAAGGCCGAGCAGCCTCCCATGCCAAGTAGTAATAATTCCATAGGACGCGCGCCCTGATTTTTTCCACCATATTCCTCGGCACCATCCATAATCACAGTGTGGCCTGTCTCTGAAATGCCATCAAATCTGGCATCGCCTGCCCACTTTACCTCAGCCTTCATCAGTTAAACCTCTTGAATTTAAAGAATATTTCTACAAATCAGCAAAAAACCAGACCTAACGCACATTTGGTTAAACTATGTTCAAGTCCACTTGAGCATTGACGATAAGCCAGTGACACCGGTCGCATTTTTCTTACCATTTATAGGATAACCTTGCGCCAAACCAAAAGCACTGGTATATCATATATATAATTTAGAAGGACGCCCTAAATGGCATTACCACAAAGGAATACTATGTCTGTCACTGCACCACAGCATCAAACAGGAATTGCCTCACTGGACCGGTTTCTCGAACACTGCCACCGGCGCCACTATCCCGCCAAGAGCGTAATCATCTACGCTGGTGACAAGCCAGATGTGCTTTATTACATCATTGAAGGATCGGTCTCCGTCCTGATCGAGGACGAAGATGGGCATGAGATCGTATTAGCTTACCTAAATAAGGGTGATTTCTTTGGCGAAATGGGCCTGTTTAGCGAAGATCCCAACCGTAGCGCGTGGGTGCGTACCCGCACCGCCTGCGAAGTCGCTGAAATCAGCTACAACAAATTCCGCCAGCTTTATCAGGAACACCCGGACATCATGTTCGCTATGGCATCGCAAATGGCCTCGCGCCTGCGCAATACCAGTCGCAAGGTTTCCGATCTAGCCTTCATGGACGTCACCGGTCGTGTCGCCCGAACCCTGCTCGATCTCTGCAAACAACCTGACGCCATGACTCATCCTGATGGTATGCAGATCCGCATCACCCGCCAGGAGATCGGTCGGATTGTCGGCTGTTCACGTGAAATGGTCGGTCGTGTCTTAAAGGCCATGGAAGAACAGGAACTGATTCATGTCAAAGGTAAAACGATTGTGGTCTTTGGGACGCGGTAGTTTTATTTTTCTGGATTGAAAAAAAAGCAGCCGGATGGCTGCTTTTTTTATTTCTTAGATTTTTATTTAATGTGTGTTTCGGCCCACTGGGCCGACCCCATTTCTTTTTACGAAAAAAGAAATGGGGGAAAGAAAATCGTTCCCCGATGTGGGTGCAGACATGTTAGAAAAGCCGGTTTTTGCCGTGTTCGAATTTGATTCGCCTCCATGCTCATCAAATTCGAGCACGCCGTCCATGGCGCGCTCTTTGATTTAATGCAAATAACCGGCTTTCCCAACGCACCCACACATGGGGAAGGTTTGCTCGAACAAAGAATAGAGCTAAATACGTAGTTATCTAATTTCGTACTTGCTCAGTAGAAACACCTCCATGCGCTGGCTACGAGAACAAATTGGCTGATACGCAAGTAAGGCCCAAAGGGGCGAGGCAGGGAAGCCGAGCCTGAGTGATGAGCCATGGAAGGCGAATCACTCAGCCTTACTGAGTACAGTCAATTTGCTTCGAGTGATCAGCACAGCGCGGAGTGTCTTTTTTCTTTGGTGACTTTCTTTTTGGACAAGCAAAAAGAAAGTCACTCGCTTCAGTGAAGCGAAAATACATAAATAGAAAACTTAAGAAAAACCTCGGCCCAGTGGGGCGAAATAAACATATGTAAAGAAAACTAAATTTATAAATCAAATAACTCCCGTAACTTCTCACCCGGATCCTCCGCAACCATAAACGCTTCACCAACCAAAAAACAATTTACGTTATTGTCACGCATCAGTTTGATATCTTCCGGGGTATGAATACCGCTTTCGGTTACAACCAGGCGATCGTCGGGTATCTTGTCGAGCATGGACAAGGTCGTGTCAAGCGATGTTTCAAAGGTACGCAAGTTACGATTATTGATACCAACCAGTTTGTTCGGTAGTTTAAGTGCGCGTTCCAGTTCAGCTTCGTCGTGCACTTCGACCAACACATCCAGCCCTAACTCGGCCGCGAGGTCTGAGAGTTCTGTTAACTTTGCATCATCCAGGGCAGCAACGATCAACAGGATACAATCTGCTCCCATCACGCGCGCTTCGTAAACCTGGTAAGCATCGACGATGAAGTCTTTCCGAATCACCGGCAGGTCACAGGCATTCCGGGCATCGACCAAATAGGCATCAAAGCCCTGGAAAAAATCGATGTCGGTTAACACCGAGAGACAGGTTGCTCCCGCCTCTGCATAAGATTTGGCAATCTCCACAGGATCAAAATTCGCTCGTATGATGCCCTTGCTCGGTGATGCCTTTTTTATTTCAGCAATCACGGCCGGTTTACCTTCTGCGACTCTGTTGACCAGGGCATTCACAAAACCGCGTGTCTCAGTCTGAGAAGGTATTTGTTGCTTGAGTTTTTCCAGAGGGATCCTCGCTTCACGTTCGGCGATCTCCTCGCGCTTGCGTTGCAGGATCTTGATGAGAATATCAGGTGTGTCGGACATCAAAACTTTCCGCTTGTTATTTGAATGAATTGGTCACTTCCACTAATTGGTTGAGCTTATCCATGGCTGCACCGGAATCAATGACTTGCTGGGCCTTGGCCACGCCGGCCTTGTGCGAGTCTGCGAGACCCGCGACATAAATAGCGGCACCGGCATTTAAGGCAATAATGTCACGCGCAGGCCCGGTGTGTCCCTCAAACACCAACTTAATCATCCCCAATGACTGCTCCGCACCATCAACCACCAGGTGCTTGATATCATCCCTGCGCATAGCAAAGTCTTCCGGAAAAATGCTATAGGTCTTGATTGTTCCATCCTTTAACTCAGCGACTTTGGTTGCAGCGCCGATACTGATCTCGTCCATGCCATCTTCTGAATGCACGACCATGAC
The DNA here is from genome assembly GCA_050117915.1 of Thioalkalispiraceae bacterium. GTDB lineage: Bacteria > Pseudomonadota > Gammaproteobacteria > UBA6429 > Thiohalophilaceae > SZUA-24. The sequence continues at coordinate 3,403 of JASFLV010000299.1, forward strand.
ATGGTGGCTGCCCAGTTTCTTTAAAACCTTGGCCAGCGGTTCAACCAGTTCATCGGAGAATACGCCGAGCAGTTGGTTTGGAGCGCCGGCTGGATTGGTCAATGGGCCGAGGACATTAAAGATTGTACGTACAGCCATCTCCTTGCGTGGACCAATGGCATGTTTCATCGCACTATGATGCAAAGGCGCAAACATAAAACCGACACCAATTTTTTCGATACACTCAGAGACCTGTTCGGCGGTGATATTGAGATTAACCCCGGCCGCCTCTAACAGGTCGGCACTGCCTGAGCTGCTCGAGATTGAACGATTACCGTGCTTGGCGACCTTACCACCCGCAGCAGCAACCACAAAGCAACTGGCTGTGGAAATATTAAACGTAGAGAGGCTATCACCCCCGGTACCAACAATATCCACCACATGTTCACCCGAGACTTTCACCCCGGTGGCCAGCTCACGCATAACCTCTGCAGCCGCGGCGATCTCATCAATGGTTTCGCCTTTCATCCGTAAGCCCACAAGGAAGCCTCCAATTTGTGCAGGAGTGGCCTCACCGGTCATGATAATTTTCATCACGGACACCATGTCAGCGTGACTCAGGTCCTTTCTTTCCAGAACAGATTTCAGTGCGGTTTGTATATCCATCGCCATTCCCCTGTTGACTCTAAATTTGACGCTACTTGTATGCTTCCAGGAAGTTACCTAATAACTGATGA